>NZ_JBFBBQ010000039.1:0-81192 GCF_040682775.1 Amycolatopsis sp. NPDC051106
CACGAACACTCAACCAGCCGCGCAATGCCGAACCTTCGGCGTGACCGACCATCAACCAGGCCTCAGACGTCCTCCAGGCGGGTGGCGTTGGTTCGCGGTCCCAGCACCGCGACGCTGAGGCTCATTGCGATGATCAGTGCGGCGCACAGCAGGTAGAGGATGCCGGGTCCCAGGGCGGTCAGCACGGTGAGCGCGCCGAGCGGGAGGATCGCGGCGACGAGACGGGACAGGGCGTAGGTCCGCCCGAGTATCGTGCTGCGTACGGCCGTGGGGAACAGTTCGGCGCTGTAGGTGCGGGACACCGTCGCCTGGATGACGCTGAGCAGGCTCGTCGCGATGCCGGCGGTGACAACGAGCCATGTCGTGCCGGCGAGTCCGAACACGACACCGAAACCGGCCACGCCGAGCGAGGCCGCGATGGTGAGGGTGCGTCGCTGGACGCGGTCGACGACCAGGGTGAGCAATGCCGCCCCTGCCGGGTAGCCCAACGCGGTCACCGCTGTGTAGCCCAGCGATTCGACTACCGTGAAGCCCTTGTGCAGCAGGGCGAGCGGGGCGATCGAGGCGAAGCCGTAGAACCCGACCGGGCCCAGGGTCTCCAGGAGACAGGTCAGCACCGTGCGGCCGAGCAGCGGAGGTCGAAGAAGGCGGGGAGCCGGCTCTGTCTCCGCAGCAACGGGCACGGACGTGGTGACCGGCGCACCGCTCGCTCCGGTGGCGCGCACCTCGATCGCCGACAGCGCCAGTTCGGCTTCGTCGGCGCGTCCCCGGCTGAGCAGCCATCGCGGTGACTCGGGCAGCCGGCGTCGCAGCAGCCAGATGATCACCGCGCCCGGCGAGCTGAACAACAGTAGCCAGCGCCAGCTCGCCAGGCCGGCCATCGTGTGCGGGAGCAAGGTGGCCAGTGCCCCGGCGGCGGGGACGGCCAGCATCCCGAAGGCGTAGGCGCGGGTGGCCAGGCGGCCGCGGTGCGACGGCGGGAGGAGTTCGGCGAGGTAGGCGTCGGCGAGTGCCAGTTCGGCTCCGAGCCCGACGCCGAGCGCGAAGCGCAGTGCGATCAGCATCGTGGCGTCGGTGGAGAACGCGCACACCACGGCCAGAGCCGCGTAGCCGACGAGGTTGATCTGGAACATCCGGCGCCGGCCGAAGCGGTCCGCGAGCGGGGTGAGCGCAAGCGCCCCCACGAGTTCACCGGCGAAGGTCGAGCCGATGATCAGCGACGTCTTCCACGTCGTGGCCACCCAGCCGGCCGGCAGCAGGGGCACCATGAGGGTGCCGATCGCGACCTCGAAGAAGTTGAAGAAACAGCCGAGTCCCACCACCGCGACCAGTGCGCGGTGCCAGCGCCCCACCGGAAGGCGGTCCAGGCGCGCGGCGATCGTCTGCGCGGAGCCGGTGTGCGAGTCAGATGACGTCTTTGTCATACCAATGTCGCTTCCTCGATCAGGGTGCGGTACAGCGCGCTGCGGTCGCCGGCGCCCAACGGACGGAAGCCGCCGGCATGTGTGTCGAACAACCCGACCAGCACCAGGTCGTGGCCGGGGATGACGGT
The DNA here is from genome assembly GCF_040682775.1 of Amycolatopsis sp. NPDC051106. Taxonomy (NCBI): domain Bacteria; kingdom Bacillati; phylum Actinomycetota; class Actinomycetes; order Pseudonocardiales; family Pseudonocardiaceae; genus Amycolatopsis; species Amycolatopsis sp. NPDC051106. The sequence continues at coordinate 1,553 of NZ_JBFBBQ010000039.1, forward strand.
GACGAACGATCCGCCCATCCCGAGGGCGGAGAAGCTGCCGCGGGGAAGAGCGCCGCTGCCGTCGCTGACCCACCACAGGTGCCCGTGGTGGGAGTGGTCTGGTTCGGCCGGGGTGGGCGAGACGGGCTGCGTACTGGCGGCGGCCCAGCCGGCGGGCACGACCTGCACGCCTGCCCGCCGGCCGTCACGCAGGTACAGGGTGCCGAACCGGTCGAGATCGCGTGCGGAGAAGGCGAGCTGGTAGTTCGGGTAGCGGGTGGTGCCGCCGAGCGGGTCGGCGCGGTATTCGTAGCGGCCGTGCCGGTAGGGGTCCCAGTCGGTCATCCCCAGCGGCCGGGCGAGTTCCCGGTCGAGGCCGAGGAACACGCTGGTGTGGGTGACCCGTTCGTAGATGTTGCCCAGGACGTTGAAGTCCCAGTTGTTGTAGCACCAGTGCGTGCCGGGCGGGTGGGCGCCGCGGACCGGTCTCGGGGGGAGGAGGTGTGCCGCCCCGGGTGGCGGTTCGACGGCCGGCGGGAGGTACACACCGGAGCGGGCCTGCAGCAGATCCTGCACGGTCGCGGACCGTTCCACGGCGGTCAGGGTTGGCGTGTCGTCGATGTCCAGCTCGGCCAGCGTCGTGTCGAGTGCAACCAGCCCGCGTTCGAGGATCTGCCCGAACAGGGCGCCGGCGAAGGACTTGCGGATGGAGTGGACCACGACCGGCCGGGCCTGGTCTCCACAGGCCAGGATCGGTTCGCCGGCACGTGACACCCGCACCGCGTGCATCCCGAACCGCCGGGCGAGCGCGCGAACCCGGTTCATCGGGGCGGCTCGGTGGCGGTCGCCATCCGGGCCAACACTGCGTGGTAGCGGTCGAGCGCGGCGCCCCGCACGGGGTTTCCGTGGGCGAGGCCGACGGCCGTGACATCTCGCGGGAGCCGGGCCAGGCTCGACGGGCGTTGCGCCGGGTCGGCGGCGAGCGCGGCCGGACCGAGGCTCAGGTCGGCGCCCCGGTCGAACAGCGCGTCACCGGCCAGCAGCGTGTTGCCGGGCTCGTAGTGCAGCACGATGTGCCCGGGGGTGTGGCCGGGAGTGTGGATCACCCGCAGGCCACCTGCTCCGGCCACGCTGTCCCCGTCGTGGAGCAGGACATCGGCGGTCACCGGCGTCCAGTGCAGCAGCGGGATCCGGTCGAGCAGGCGACCGGCGGCACCGGAGCGGCCGGCGGGCGGCACCCGTCCGCTCGCGAGCCAACTGGCGTCGGCTTCGTGGACGAACAGGTGCGCACCGGTGCGGGCCACCAGCTCGGCGGCACCCTTCACGTGGTCGGGGTGGGCGTGGGTGAGCACGATGCGGCGGATGTCGGACAGGCGCAGGCGCCGCTGCGCGAGCGCCGCTTCGATCCGGTCGGGTGCCGACGCCCAGCCCACGTCGACCAGGGTGTAGCCGTCGTCGCCGTCGAGCAGGAACGCGTTGTCCCGGCGGGTCGTCGCCACGCACCGGACGCCGGGCGCGATCTCGGTGCTCATGCGCTGGTCCCGCTGTCCACCGGCAGCGCCCCGGATTTGAGGACGTCGAGGAGTTCGATCGGCAGGTATCCCTGTTCGGCCAGCCGGGCCAGCACGCCGCCGCTGGCGAGGATCTCCAGAACGAGCGGCGGCAGCGGAGCGGTGGTGCCGGTGGTGCCGCTCGTTTCGTTGGCGTAGTCGCCGGTGGTGATGTCGAAGCGGCCGTGGTCGCCGTCGGAGAAGAGCGCCGTCGCACCGGGCACGGTGAGCGCTGGGAGCCCGGCGTTGATGGCGTTGCGCAGGAACAGGGAGTTGAACTCTTCCGCGACGAGGGCCGCGATTTTCAACTGCCGGAACAGCGTGGCCACCGGGCGGGAGGAGCCGACGCCGAAGTTCTTGCCCGCTATCACGATGTCGCCCGGCCGTACCTGGTCGGTCCAACCTGGACGGACTTCGTGGAAGACGTGCTTGGCGGCCTCCGGGATCGCCAGCTTCATCGCGAACGCGGGATACATCGCGTCGGTGTCGAGCGAGTCGCCGAAGACCCAGACGCGGCCGCTGATCAGCGTGCTCATGCGGTGACCTCCCGTGGGTCGGTGATGACGCCGGTGACGGCGGACGCGGCGACCGTGGCCGGCGAGGCCATGTAGATTTCGGCTTCGGTGCTGCCCATCCGGCCGGTGAAGTTGCGGGTCGAGGAGGTCAGGCAGACCTCGCCCGGGCCGACGACACCCATGTGGTAGCCGAAGCAGGCGCCGCAGGTCGAGTTGGTCACGACCCCTCCGGCGTCGGCGATGTCCTGCAGGTAGCCCAGGCGCATCGCCTCCCGGTACACCTCCTGCGAAGCCGGGGTGACCAGCAGCCTGACCCCGGCTGCCACCGACTTGCCGCGCAGCACGGACGCCGCAATCCGCAGGTCCTCCAGCTGCCCGTTGGCGCACGAGCCGATGAACGCCTGGTCGATTCGCCGTGCTTCGACCCGCGACACCGGCACTCCGTTGTGGCTGACCGTTCCCGGCCGTGCGACGTAGGGCTCCAGCGCGGACAGCTCGATCTGGCGGACGTCCACATAGGACGCGTCCGGATCGGGATCGGCGGCCGTGTAACCGGTGACGCCACGGTCGCCGAGGAAGTTGTGGAGCACGTCGTCGGCGGCGAAGGTCGCGAAGTCCGCCGACACCTCGGCGGCCTGGGTGGCGATCGTGCGGCGGTCGTTCATCGGGATGCTCGCCAACCCCGGCCCGCCGAACTCGAGGTTCTGGTTGGTGGCGTTCCCGTACTTGTCGGCCAGGTACAGGAACACGTCCTTTCCGCTGACGCCCGCGGGCTTGGTGCCGTTCAGTTCGTAGCGGACCGTGGGCGCGACCTGGAACCAGGTGCTGCCGGTGCACATGATCGAGTACACCTCGGCCGGGCCCAGGCCACGGGCCGCGGTGTTGTAGGCCCCCGCCGCGCAGGTGTGGGAATCGGTGCACGCCAGGACCTCTCCCGGCCGCGCCAGCCCGTTCTCCGCGATCACCTGGTGGCAGATGCCGTGCCGCCCGACATCGAAGAAGCGCGAGATGCCGAAGTCGGCGGCGAACCTGCGGGCTCGCGACCCGCCTTCGGCGTCCTTCAGCGACGGTGCCGGCACGGCGTGATCCATGATCACCGCCAGACGGTCCGGGTCGTGAATGCGTGACGGCGGCAGCCACAAGGTGGCGAACTGCAGGTCGATCAGCACGCACATGTCGACCTCGACGGTCACGGTGTCGCCCGCGCGCACCGACGGCAGTCCCGCCTTCCGCGCCAGCAGTTTCTCGATCATCGTCATGCCCATGGTGTTCACTCCGCGTACTTCTCGCCGATCGCCGACCATTCGGCGAGCCCGACCAGGGTGAAGAACTCCGCCGGGTTGCTGGGCGCGAGTTCCTGTGGGTCCCGTCCGGCCAGGTGCGCCAGGGCGCTCAACATGGCCCAGGCGGCGGCCCCCAACGCCGACGACGGGTGGATTGCGATCGCGAAGCCGAGTTCCTGCAGCCGCTGCGACGACTCGAGCGGTGTCAAGCCGCCGATCACCAGGTTGAGCAGCAGGGGCGCCTTGACCTCGGCGGCGATTCGCTCGATTTCCTCGGTACCTTGTGGAGCTTCGACGAAAAGGACGTCCGCTCCGGCTTCGGCGTAGGCGTTCGCCCGCTCGATCGCCGCGTCCAGCCCCAGTGGCGCCCGCGCGTCGGTGCGCGCGATGAGGACCAGATCCGGGTCGGTGCGGGCGTCCACCGCTGCCCGTAGCTTGCGCACGAAGTCGGCGGTGCCGATCAGCTCCTTGTCCGGCAGGTGCCCGCAGCGCTTGGGGAAAGCCTGGTCTTCCAGCTGGATCGCGGCCACCCCGGCTGCCTCGTACTCCTGCACGGTGCGCACCACGTTCATGGCCGCGCCGTACCCGGTGTCGGCGTCGGCGATCAACGGCACCTCGCCGAGCACGCGGGAGATCATCCGTGCCCGTTCGGTCATCTCGGTTTGCGTGACCAGCCCGATGTCGGGCAGGCCGAAACCCGACGCGGCCACCCCCGCCCCGGTCAGGTATCCCGCGGTGAACCCCAGCTGCCGCACCAGATGTGCCGATATCCCGTCGAACACTCCGGGTGCGACGATCAGCTCGCCGCTGTTCAGTCGCGCGCGTAGGGCCGCGCGCGCCGGTGTCGTGGTCATGGTCGCCTTTCAGTCGAGTACCCGCGCCACCGGCGGCGCGAGCAGGTCAGTCAGCTCATCCAGGTTGTCGAGGGCGTCGAGGCCCAGCACCGCGTCCTCGATCCCCTTCATGCGCGCCGGTGGTACGAGCGGGCCGGCCAGCGTCCGGTACTTGGCGACCAGTTCGTCGTTGGTCACCGGGTCCGCGGGTCCGCCGTGGGGCTGGGCGATCCGCCGGTGCAGCACGGAGCCGTCGGCGAGGGAGATCGTCACCTCGGTGGCGAACCGCTCCTGCGCGGGACCGTTCTGGATGCTCTCGTCCAGCTGGACGTCGACCCGATCCAGCAGCTCCCACACGTCGTCGGCGACCAGCCGCTCATCGGTGAACTGCGGTGGCATGACCGTGCCGTCCAGCAGCGCCACCACGGCCGCGTAGCCGAGGTTCATCTGCGCGCCGATCGAGGTCAGCGGCCGCTCCGGCTGCCACCACCCGTGGTGGTACACCGCGTGCCCCACCCGGATCTCGATGCGCGTCACCGCGGCCGGCTCGATGCCGTGCTCGGCGCGGAGCTCGAGGACCGCCTGGATGGTGCCGTGCAACCCGCCCTGCGCCGCGTAGGACTTCACCATGATGACGTCGGTGTGCCACCACTTGCCCAGCCCGGCCACGACCTGGCCCGGGTCCGGATCGTGGCCTTCGCCGAACACCGCGAGGAACCCACCGTAGGGCCGGTCGAACACCTGCTTGATCCCCGTGTAGCCGGCGGCGGCCAGCCCTGCGGCGTAGAAGCCGTTGCGGGCGGCGAAACCGTGCTGCATGCGCTTGGACATCGCCTCGTACTGCGCGGCCATCAGCCCACCGGACTGCGTGCCGGCCATCCCCAGCGCGTCCTCCAGCGCCGCGGCGTCCAGCCCGCGCAGCTTGCCCGCGGCCATCGCCGCGGTGTGCGTGCCGAACACCGGACCGGAGTGCCAGCCGCGCGAGAGCATCTCCGCCCCGTGCAACGCCAGCCCGACCCGCGGTCCCACCTCGAATCCGGCCACGACGGCCGTCAGTGCGTCGGCGCCCGTGCCGCCGGTGGCCAGCAGGGTCGGCAGGATCAGTGAATTGCTGTGCAGGGGCGCCAGAGGGTGGAAGTCGTCCAGCTCGAATCCCTGGATGAACGTGCTGTTCAGCAGGACGGCGGCGGGTGCGCTGGTCGTCCGGCCCGTGCCGATCACGGCGGTGTCGCCGGTTCCCTCGAGCCCGAGCACCGCCCCGGTGGCCACCCGTGACCAAGGCAGCTGAGCCCCCACGAGCGCGCACCCCACGCCATCGAGCAACAGGTGCTTGGCCCGCGTCCGCGTCGGTCCGGGAATGTCGTCGGCGTGGAGCCCGGCGACCCACCGGGCCAGTGGCACGGTGACGCCGGCACTGGTAGTCGTCATGGTCGCAGTGAAGACCCGGGCACCACCTCGCCCGCCGAACTGCGGGAAACAGACTCCCTAACCCGAACCGATGCGGGAAACCGACAGATCAGCAGTTCTCAGTGAGGTTCACGTGGGTGATCGGGGTCCACGGGTCGGCCGGCACGAGCCCGGTCATGTGCCCGTCACGGTCCAGCAGCCGGCCCCAGGACTTCACCGGCCGCAGGATCACCCGCTCGTCCACGACGGTGACGCTCGGCAACGAAGACCGCAGCCGGACCTGCAGATCGCAGAGTTCCGCCAGCCGGTGCAGCTGCACCATGACGAACAGGTTGGCCACCCCCACCACCGACAGGCAGATCCGCGTCTCCCGCCAGGCCCCGATGGCCAGCCCCGTCTCGTGCAATCCCTCGCCGGGCACCGACAGCCAGAGGACCACCTGCGCGGGCCAGCCGCCCTTCGACCGCGCGAAGTCGGTCCGGAACGCGAGCATGTCCCGTCGCACGAGCCCGGCCAGCCGCCGCCGCACCAGGTGCTCCGGGACTCCCAGCCGCTCCGCCAGATCCCGGTACCGCGCCCGGCCGTCCGGTTGCAACGCCAGGTACAGGGCGTGGTCTTCCGCGCTGTACTCCTGGCCGCGCGACAGCGACGGCCGGACCGGCGTCTCACCGTCCCGGACGGTGCGCTCCTCGCCGACGCTGAGCGCGCCCAGCCGCCAGTGAACGTCGCTGTACCAGGCGAGCCCGACGTGGGTGCGCACGCGAGCCGCGTGCGGGAGCGATCCCGGTATGCCGATCAGCAACGCCGAAAGGTCCGCCATTTCGGCGGCGAACACCAGCGCGACCAAGTCATGCTCGCCGCTGGTCAAGTACACGGACACCACGTGCGGGAGCTCGGTCAGTGCGCGCGCGACGGCTTCCGCCCGTCCCGGCACGGCCCCGATCTCCACCACCGCGCCCACCACCGCGACCTGCGGTCCCGGCACCGACGACACCCACGCCCGCCCCGAGGCCGCCAGCCGCTGCCACCGCCGCGACACCGTCGCCGGCGACAGCCCGAGCGCCGGCCCCAGCTTTTCGAAACTCACCCGCGGGTTGACGTGCATCGCGTCCAAAATCGACACATCGACCTCGTCAAACCCGGACTCGTTCTCCACCCGCACCATCATCGCCCACGAGGGCTGGATCAGCAGAAGTGGTCGAACCAGCCACAGCGTGAACGTCGGCAAGGACGCATACGATTGTTGACCCGCTCGAAACCATGTCCGCATGTTCCGTTGTCGGGTCGTTCGGCGACGTAGCCGGTCCGGTCTCGACACGTGTAGATGACTCAGCGGACAGCGGTGTCTAGATGGAGGCCGACGAGATCGGCGGATTTCGGGTCGTATTCGCGGCGAGTCCGGATTGTTGTGAATGCTGCCCGAACAATCCCGTCCACGCTTCCGCAGTCCACCAAGCGGTCGGCTTTCTCCCCAGCGAGCAGTACAGCGTGGAGCGGCTCCAGCTCGCCGCGCCGGTCGGGACTCACCTGCGACTTCACCCACGACACCGGACGCGGCGACGACTGCCTCGCCGCCTACGTCGAGGCCGCCCGCGACGTCTGCTCGACTGTCCATGCGGGACAGCCATCTCGATCACTTTCCTGCCATCGGCTACATGATCAGCCGCGGCTTGGCCAAGTCAGGTGCGCCAGCGCAGCCACAATCGTTACTGACCGGTCCGCGAGCACGCCGCCCAGACGAGCAGGGCGGGCGGCAAGGACGACAGATGCTGGGCGTCACCGGCTGTGGTGTACTCGCGATTGGCGTCGCAATCGGTGTGCCTGACCGGGCCGGGTGCTCGACGACGATGCCCCCGCAGCGCCACGTCGTGAGCAATCCCTTCGTTCAGTCTTCCGGGGTGGCCGGAGCGGTTTCTGTGCTTGTTCGATCTCGGCGATCGTCGTGGCAGGCGTCCGTCCCGGCACCACGCCTGAGAAGGCCTGGCCGGCTCGACCAGCCGGATCTGCCGGGTGAGGCGCTCGGCAGAACAAGCGCGGGACCGGACCGGGTCAGGGGCCCGACGGAGCAAACGGGGATTGCCCGGGCCGAGGAGGCCCGTGACGTGCATGATGACGAGGTGTCGCATCGTGTCCTGCTCGCTGATGACGACCGGGCCATCCGGGAGTCGCTCGTGCGAGCCCTCGACCTCGAGGGCTACGAGGTGGTGGAGGTGGCCGATGGCGTGGCCGCGCTGGCCACGGCCCGGCGTGAGCGGTTCGATGTGCTGATCGTCGATGTGATGATGCCCGGGGTCGACGGCCTGGGCGTCTGCCGGGTGTTGCGCGCGGACGGGGACGCCACCCCGATCCTGATGCTGACCGCCCGGGTGGAAACCCCCGACCGGGTGGCGGGGCTGGACGCCGGCGCCGACGACTACTTGCCGAAACCGTTCGAACTCGACGAACTGCTCGCCCGGCTGCGGGCGTTGCTGCGGCGTACCTCCGTCGACGCCGGGCCGGTCGCGCAGCGGACGCTCCGGCTGGCCGAACTGTCCCTCGACCCAGCCGCGCGGCGGGTGTGGTGGGGCGGTACGGAGATCGACTTGTCGAAGACCGAGTTCGACCTGCTGGAGCTGCTGGTCCGCAATGCGGGGATCGTGCTCGACCGGACGACGATCTACCATCGGATCTGGGGGTATGAGTTCGGTTCCGACTCGAAGAACCTCGCGGTCTACATCGGGTACCTGCGCCGCAAGCTGGAGAAGGTCGGGGCTGCGGACCTGATCCACACGGTCCGCGGGGTCGGTTACTCGGTGCGGACCTCGTGAACCTGCGCAGCAAGCTCGCTCTCGCGTTCTTCGCCGTCGGGGCCGCGGTATCCGTTCTGGTCGGCTTGTTCAGCTACCGGACCGCGTCCGAGCGGATCAGCGAAGAGCTCGACCGCTCGCTGCTGACGACGTCCGCCGAAGTCGCTGCCGGTGCGACCCAGGTGCTGGCCCCGAACCCGGTTCTGCAGGACTCCGATGACGACCACGACGAGGCCCAGCCCCTGGTGGCGCAGGCGATCGCGGCGGATGGGACGGTGCGGCACATCGGCGGGCGGCGGATTCAGCTCGCGGTCGAGGCGACCGACCGGGACCTCGCCGCCGAAGCCGGTCCGGGTGGGCATCGATTCGACGACCAGACCGTCGCGCCCGACGACTACCGCGTCATCACCGTCGCGCTCGGCAGCGGTCGTGGCGCACTCCAGCTCGGCATCGACGTGGACGAGTCGCGGCACGTCCTCGGCGAGCTCGCGAGGCGCATCACCGGCGTCAGCGCGGTGGTGCTGGTTGCGTCCGCGCTGGCCGGCTGGCTGATCGCGCGTCAGATCACCCGGCGGCTCGTCCGCCTGACCCGGGTGACCGAGCAGGTCAGCGACGGTGGACGGCTGGAGGTCGAGGTCCCGACCGGCGGCCGGGACGAGGTCGGCCGGCTCGCCACCTCGTTCGACCGGATGCTCGGGCGGCTGGCCGGCGCGCGCGAGGACCAGGAACGCCTCGTCCAGGACGCCGCGCACGAGCTGCGGACGCCGTTGACCAGCCTGCGCACCAACGCCAGCGTGCTGCGCCGGATCGAGGAGCTCTCGCCATCGTCCCGCGCCCGGCTGCTCGACGACGTCGACGGCGAGGCTCGCGAGCTGACACACCTGATCGACGAGCTCGTCGACCTCGCCACCAACCGCCACGCCGCCGAGGAGCCGGTCGCGGTGGAGCTGGGCGCGGTCGCCGAGCGCGCCGCCGACCGGGTCCGCCGCCGGTCGGGACGCGTCATCCGGGTCGAGGCCGACGCCACCGTCCTGCACGGACGGGCGAGGGGCCTCGAGCGGGCCGTGGCGAACCTGCTGGAGAACGCCGTGAAGTTCGACGTCGGCGGCGCTGAACCGATCGACGTCGTCGTCCGCGCCGGACGGGTCGAGGTGCTCGACCGCGGCCCCGGGATCGGGCCGCAGGACGCCGCGCACGTCTTCGACCGCTTCCACCGCGCCGACGCAGCCCGCGGCTTGCCGGGATCGGGCCTCGGCCTGGCGATCGTCCGGGAGATCGCCCTCGCCCACGGTGGTGAGGTGTTCGCCGGGCCCCGGCCGGGCGGCGGTGCCTCCGTCGGGTTTGTTGTCGGCGCCGATCTTCTCTTACCGGATTCTCAACCCGGTCAAGCCGGCGCTTAACCGGGCCCGGCCAGAGTGAGGACCGGAACGATCGTCCGTTCCGGACCGCACTCCCAGAAGGACTTCATGACCACCCTCAACGGCCTACCCGCCCATGTCCTGCTCGTGCACGCCATCGTCGTGCTGCTGCCGCTGGCCGCATTGCTGCTGGTGCTGAGCGCGCTCTGGCCCGCCGCGCGCCGCAGGCTGGCCGTGTCCAACGCCCTGCTGTCGGTGGTCGTGGTGATCCTCGTCCCGATCACGACGAACGCGGGGGAATGGCTCGAACGCCGGGTCGCCTCGACGCCCCTCGTGCGCGCGCACACCCAGCTCGGCGACACCGCCCTGTGGGTCGCGATCCCGGTGGCCGTACTCGCGCTCGTCGTGTGGTGGCGCGAACGGGAAAGCGTCCGAGCCGACGAGGAGGCCCTTGCCCGGCGGAGATTTCTCGCCCCGGCGTCGACCGCGGTGACCGCCGTGCTCGCGGTGCTCGCCGTGGTGGCTGCCGGCGCGGCGGTCTACGACGTCTACCGCATCGGCGACTCCGGCGCTCAAGCCAGCTGGCAGGGGCAGTTCAGCGCCACCCCGGCGCCGCGCGGACCCGGCCGCTGACTCGATCGCCGAGACGGAGAAAGGTGATGATCACCCCTACGCGCGCCGATCGGCTGCGGGTACGCCGGCCGAGCCGGGTGCCGGCGTGGTGGCGCGACCTGCAGGGACTGGGCGTGTGGGCGACCACTCTGGTCGTCGTTGCGTTGTGGGTCTCCGGAGGAGGACTGCGGGAGCTGGACACGACCGCCGCGCTGCTCACCTCGACGGGCAGGCTGACCGGCTTGGTCGCGACGGACCTGCTGCTGGTCCAGGTTCTGCTGATGGCGCGTGTTCCCTGGGTGGAGCGCAGCGTCGGACGTGACGAGCTGGTCCGCGGCCACCGGCTCGCCGGGTTCGCGTCGTTCGTGCTGATGATCGCGCACGCCGTGCTGATCAGCGTGGGTTACGCGATGACGGATCGCACCGGCCTCCTGCGTGAGGTATGGGACCTCGTGACCACCTACCCGGGCATGCTTCCGGCCACAGCGGGGACAGCGGCCCTCGCATTGGTGGTGATCACCTCGGTCCGGCTGGCCCGACGCCGGTTCCGTTACGAGGCCTGGCATCTGCTGCACCTTTACGCCTACCTCGGGGTGGGCTCGGCCTTGCCGCACCAGCTGTGGACCGGTGCGGATTTCACGAGCTCGACGGCGGCAACAGTGTTCTGGTGGAGCGCCTACGCGGGGGCGCTCGGCGCGTTGCTGGTCTTCCGGGTGGGCTGGCCGTTGTGGCGCAGCCTGCGGCACCGGCTGGTCGTGGACCACGTCCGTGCCGAGGGACCGGGTGTGGTTTCGGTGGTCCTGCGAGGCCGGCGGCTCGACCGGCTGCCGGTCGCCGCCGGCCAGTTCTTCGTCTGGCGGTTCCTCGACGGTCCGGGCTGGACCCGCGGTCATCCGTTCTCCCTGTCCGCCGCGCCCGATGGCCGGCGGCTGCGGATCACCGCCAAGGACCTCGGTGCGGGGAGCCTGCGGCTCGCGGCGGTGCCGGCCGGCACCCGCGTGCTGATTGAAGGACCGTACGGGGCTATCACCGATTCGGTCCGAAAGGCACCGAAGGTCGCAATGTTCGCCTCCGGCATCGGGATCACACCGTTGCGTGCGCTGCTGGAGGAAATGCCGTACCGGCCCGGAGACGCCGTCCTGTGCTACCGGGCGAGCACGCCGGCGCAGCTGGTGCTTCGCCGGGAGCTCGACACGCTGGCCGCGCGACGCGGAGCCCGGGTGCTGTACCTGCCCGGCCGCAGAGCCTGGGACCGCGCGTCGTGGCTGCCGGCGGGCTACGGCACCACAACGGACGAAGTTGCGCTGCGGCAGTTCGTCCCGGACATCGCCGAGCACGAGGTGTTCGTCTGCGGCCCCGGTGCCTGGACGGACGCGGTGATCGCGTGCGTGCGCCGGGCGGGCGTGCCCGCAGCCCAGGTCCATTCGGAACGGTTCGGCTGGTAGGAGGACGTCCCCTTGCGCAAGATCGCCATCATCGGCGCCGCCACGGTCTCAGTCGTGGTGCTGTTGTTCAGCTACCACACCAGCCGTGGCCCGGATCCGCTCGCCGGCGCCCTGCCGGCCGTCCGCCCGGCGCCGGGCGGCGGAACGCCACCCCCCTTCCCGAACTCGGCGGCACCGCCCGGGCCGGGCTCGGGTGAGGGCACGTTCACCGGCACGGCGGCGGATACCCGGTACGGGCCCGTCCAGGTGCGGATCACCGTCTCCGGCAGCCGGATCATCGCCGCCGACGCGGTCCAGGTGCCGCAAGAGAGCAGCCGTGACGTCCGGATCAACTCGGCCGCCGTGCCGATCCTCGACGATGAGACCGTCTGGGCTCAGAGCGCGCAGATCGACACGGTCAGCGGAGCCACTTACACGTCCGAGGGCTACGCGCAGTCCCTGCAGTCCGCGATCGATGCGGCCCACCGGTGACGCCCGGCGGCGGCATCGATGACGGCTGGTACCTCGACATTGCGGGTTTAGCCCGGGCGACCCCGTGGCTGCACGGGTTCTTCCTGGTCTTCACCGATCTCGGACTCGTCCTGCTCGCGTGCCTGTCGGTCGTGGCGTGGTGGCGGGCGCGCGGCGGGGATGCCGGGCGAATGGCGGCGGCGCTGTGCGTACCGCTCTCCGTCACCGTCGGCGCCGGTCTGAGCAACCTCGTCAAGATCGCGGTCCGGGAGCCGCGGCCCTGCATCCGGTTTCCGGCGGTGCCGACGGTGGCTCCTTGCGACTTCGCGACGGACTACGGCTTCCCGAGCAACCACGTCACGCTCGCGATGGCCGCCGCGGTGGCGCTGCTCCTGGCCGATCGGCGGATCGGGAGCGGCGCGCTCGCCGTGGCCGCGCTCATCGGCTTTTCCCGCGTCTACCTCGGGGCGCACTACGTCCACGACGTGCTGGCAGGCGCCGTGCTCGGGACGCTCGTGGCGCTGGCCGGCCTGCTGGTGAACGGGCCGCTGACCGCGGTCGTCGGCCGGGCGCGAACCGGGCGGTGGCGGCCGTTTCTCGGGCCGGAGTCCGGGCGCTGAGCTCCCGCTTGTCAGGGCCGGCCATCATCGAGGAGCGTTTCGGCCAGCGCTGCCGCGGCGGAGGACGGCGGGAACCGCGCCGGCGTGGCGAGGGCCAGCGTCCAGGTCATCGCCGGTGTGACGGCGACGGCGCGGAGGTCGGGATAGCGGCCGGCCGGGGTGGCGGGGAGGAGGACGACGCCCAGCCGGTTGCGGACGAGCCCGGCCGCGGTGTCGTAGTCGGCCACTTCGTACGGCGTGTCCGAAGTGATACCCGCGGCGATGAAGGCGTCGTCGGCCTGGCGGCGAATGCCCCAGCCCGCGGCGAAGCGGATGACGGTCTCGGTGGCGAGGTCGGGCACGCCCACCCGGTCGCGGGCACCGAGCCGGTGATCGGAACGGCAAAGGAGGACCAGCGGTTCCCGGGCGATCGTGCGCAGGGTGACGTTCGGCGGTGGTGCGGAGGCGGCCACCAAGGCCAGGTCGAGGGTTCCCTCGGCGATGGCGTGGAGGTGCCCGGCGGTACCGGCGACGCTTTGTCGCAGCCGGACCGAAACCAGCGGATACCGGGTGTGGAAGCGGCCGAGCGCGGCCGGCAGATCCAGAGGCCCCGATGACATGAGGGTGCCCAGGTCGACACGGCCGGAGAGCTGTTCGCGGTAGGGCGCCACCACGTTCTTCGCGCGCCGGGCCGCGGTGAGTGTGGTCCGCGCTTCGGCCAGGAACGCGGCACCGGCCGGGGTGAGCGCCACCGGGTACGCGGCTCGGTCGAGGAGCTGGATGTCGAGTTCGCGTTCGAGCTTGGCGACCGCGGTCGAGACGGCCGACTGGACGACGTGGACTCGCTCGGCGCCGCGGGAGAAGCTGCGTTCCTCGGCGACCGCGACGAAGTACTCGAGCTGGCGCAGGTCCATGACCCACTATCTCATATCAAGATGCTGAGTATCGAAACTCTTCGTTAGACGAGATGAGCAGCGTGCGTGATGCTCGGTGCTGAGCCGAACGAAGGAGTCGAACGATGTCGATCGACCTGACCGAGGAAACGATCACCGCCGCGGTGCGGAAGACCTTCGACGACGCCGCGGAACCGCGGGTCCGCGAGATCTTCGTGAGCCTGGTGCAGCACCTGCACGACTTCGCCCGCGAAGTCCGCCTCACGAGCGAAGAATGGTTCGCCGCGGTGGACTTCCTGGAGCGCGTGGGCCGCATTTCCAGCCCGACCCGGCAGGAGTTCGTGTTGCTGTCGGACATTCTCGGATTGAGCGTCCTGGTCGATCAGATCGACCACGGTGCCGGCTCGGCCACCGACTCCACCCTGCTCGGACCGTTCTTCGTGGAGGGCCGCCCACGCGTCGCCGACGGTGCCGACATCTCCGGCGACGTCAGCGGTATGCCGTTGTTCTTCACCGGCCGGGTCGTGGACACCGACGGCCGGCCGATCGACGGTGTCGACGTCGACACCTGGCACAGCGACAGCGAAGGCTTCTACGACGTGCAGCAGGCCGACAAGCTGCACGGCGAACCAGCGATGCGCGCCCTGCTGCGCACCAGCTCCGACGGCCGCTTCTCCTTCCGCTCGATCGTCCCGCGGTACTACCCGGTGCCCACCGACGGCCCGTGCGGAGAGATCCTCCGCGCAGCCGGGCGGTCCCCGATGCGGCCCGAGCACATCCACTTCTGGTTCCACGCACCCGGGCACGAGCCGCTGGTGACCATGCTCTTCCGCGCCGGGGACCCGTACCTGGAAAGCGACGCGGTGTTCGGCGCCAAGCGTTCCCTGGTCGCCGAATTCGTCCAGCACGACGCCGGGGAGACCGCGCCGGACGGCACCGTCATGACCGAGCCGTTCCAGACGGTCGAGTGGATCTTCGTCCTCGCCTGACCCGACCCATCCCGAAAGGACACGTTTGTGCGCGCGCTTCGCTTCGACCGGTTCGGCGGCCCCGACGTCCTGCAGGTGACCGAGGTGCCCGAGCCGGTCGCCGGTGACGGCGCCGCCGTGGTCGCCGTACGCGCCGCCTCGGTCAACCCCTCCGATCTGAAGAACGTTGCCGGCGTGATGGAGGGCACCGTGCTGCCGCGGGTGCCCGGCCGCGACTTCGCCGGCGTCGTCGTCGACGGCCCGGCCGAGTGGCGCGGCGCCGAAGTGTGGGGAACCGGCGGTGACGTGGGGTTCACCCTGGACGGCTCGCACGCGGAGTACCTCCGGGTTCCGGTGACCGCCCTCGCCCGCAAGCCCGCGCGGTTGAGCTTCGAGGAGGCTTCGGCGGTCGGGGTCAACTTCGTGATCGGCTGGCTCGGTGCCGTCGAAATCGCCCAGCTGGACCGCGGCGAAACCGTCGTCGTCTTCGGCGTCTCCGGCGGCGTGGGCGGCGCCGTCGCCCAGATCGCCCGCGCCCGCGGCGCCCGGGTGCTCGGGGTCGACCGGGTCGCGCCGGCCGGCGGAACCCCGGCGGCGGAGATCGTCGACGAGTTCGTGCCGTTCACCGGAGACACCGCCGAGACCGCCGACGGGCTGCTGAAGCACACCGGCGGCCGCGGCGCCGAGGTGGTGTACGACGCGGTCGGGGGCGTCACGACGGCGGCCGCGTTCGCCGCGCTCGCCCAGCGCGGCCGGTGGGTGGTGATCAGCGCCGTCGGCACGCCGGTGGTGGAGCTCAACCTGCCGGACTTCTACCACCGCGAGGCCCGGTTGCTGGGTGCCGACAGCCGCAAGCTCGACGTCACCGAGTCCGCCGAGCGGCTGACCCTGCTCACCCCCTACTTCGAGCGCGGCGAGTTCCGGCCCCTGCCGGTCGCGCACCGGTTCGCCCTCGACGAGGGCCGCGACGCCTACGCCGCGGTGGCGGCCCAGGTGCCCGGCCGCGTCGTCCTCACCCCCGCCCCCCGCTCGTGACCGACCAGAAAGGCGAGACCATGACGCGCTGCGCCGGTGTCCGCATCACCGTCCTCGACGAGAACTTCATCGACATCCTGCTCCCGTCCACCCCCCGCCTGCGCCGGTACAACATGGACCAGCACTTCAGTTCCCGCTACGGCGAGCTGCTCGCCGAGAACGGGCTGTGCTTCCTCGTCGAGACGTTCACCCCGACGGCGTCGACGAAGGTTCTCTTCGACGCCGGGCTGACGGCCCCGGTGGTGCTGCACAACGCGCGGCGTCTCGGCGTGGACCTGTCCGAAGTGGACGCTGTGGTGCTCAGTCACGGCCATCCCGACCACTTCGGCGGGATCAACGGTGTCCTCGAGGCCATCGGCCACCCCACGCCGGTGGTGGTGCACCCCGACGCCTTCGACCCGCGGATGATCGTCAAGCCGCACGTCACGCTGCCCATGATCAACATCGGGCTGACCCGGGACGGGATCCGGCAGGCCGGCGGCCACCTGATCGAGGCGCGCGACCCGGTACCGCTGGGCCCCGGACTGCTGACCTCCGGCGAAATGAAGACCAGCGCCGAATTCGAGTTCGAAGCCCCCACCGGACGGCTGTGCGTGCACGCCGGCGGGCACGTCGAAGCCGACGACATCAACGACCACCAGGTCCTCGGCATCGACGTCGAAGGCCACGGACTGATCGTCATCGACCCGTGCGGGCACCGCGGGGTGGTCAGCTCGATCGAGCACATGCGGACGCTCACCGGCACCGAAACCCTGCACGGGGTCCTCGGCGGCTTCCACACCGGGCACCCCGGCATCAGCGCCAACCGCATCGGCAACACCGCGAAAGCGCTGGCCGCCTGGGAACCCCGGCTGGTGGCCCCCATGCACTGCAGTGGCTTCCCCCTCAAGAAGGCCGTCGCGGACCTGATCCCGGACGCCTTCGAGATCGTCACCGCGGGCACCGTGATCACCGTCGGCGACGTCCCGCCCGACACGCGCACCTGGCGCTGAGAACACCCATCACCGGAGGTCAACGATGACACGTACGCTCATCCGGGGTGGCGCGATCTACAGCGTCGACCCCGGCATCGGTGAATTGCCGCGTGGGGACGTCCTGGTCGACGGGGACACGATTGCGGCGGTGGGCGAGAACCTGCCCGCCGACGGGGCCCGGATCATCGACGCGACCGGCATGATCGTGCTGCCCGGGCTGATCGACACCCACCGTCACCTCTGGCAGGCCTCACTGCGGCAGATCGCGGCCGACTGGACCCTCGACCAGTACGTCGACCGCATGCTGTTCGCCCTCGGGCCCCGTTTCCGTCCGGCCGACGTCTATGCCGCCGAGCTGCTCGGCGCGCTCGAAGCCCTGGACGCCGGCATCACCACGGTCATGGACTGGGCCCACATCATGCGCAGCCCCGACCACGCCGACGAGGCGGTCCGTGGGCTGGCGGACTCCGGGATACGCGCGGTGTTCGGCTACGGCAGCCCCGGCGGGCCACCCGCCGATTGGTACGCTCGCGACGTTTCCCGGATCGCCGAACACTGCCACGGCACCGGGTTGACCGGCTTCGCGCTGGCGAGCATGGGCCCGGAGTTCGGGCCCATCGAGGACACCATCACCGACCTGCGCCTGGCCCGCGAACTCGGCGTCCGCGTCTCCCTGCACGTCGGCGTCGGCCTGCTCGGCCGGCAACGGTCGATCACCGAACTGCACCGGCGGGGCCTGCTCGGTCCCGACCTGATCTACGTCCACTGCAACACCTGCACCGACGCCGAGCTTCGCCTGATCTCCCAAAGCGGCGGGCACGCCTCGATCTCACCGCGGGTGGAGATGCAGATGGGGCACGGCTACCCGGCGACCGGCCGGCTCCGCGCGGCCGGGGTGGACCCCAGCCTCAGCGTCGACGTCGTGTCCGGAGTGGGCGGCAGCCTCTTCGCCGAGATGCGCGGAACCCTCGAAGCCGAACGCGGCTGGCAGAACCACAGCGCTCTCGCCCGCGGGGAAGTGCTGCCGGAGCTGACGATCACCACCCGCGACGTCGTCCGGATGGCGACGATCGAGGGGGCCCGCACGCTCGGCCTCGACGACCGGATCGGGTCGCTCACCCCCGGCAAGCAGGCCGACATCGTCCTGCTGGACACCAACCGCCCGAACTTAGCACCCGTGAACCACCTGCCGGCGGCCATCACCTTGGCGGACAACGAGAACGTCCACACCGTGCTGATCGCCGGGCGCGTGGTCAAGGAAAGCGGGCGGCTGCGGCGACACGACTTGGCAGCCGTGCGGGAGGGGGCCCGTGCCTCCCGGGATCGCCTCCTGGCGTCGTGGCCCGCTCCGGCAGCGGTGTGAAGGGGTGAGTGCGACGAACGCCGACCGCATCTTCGTCAACGGCCTGGTCTGGCCGGGGCGCACCCGCCCGCCGGGTCTGGAGCCGACCGCGCTGCTGGTCCGGAACGGCCGGATCGGCGCCTGCGGCACCGACGCGGAGATCCGGGCGCTCGCGGGGCCCGGCGCGGTGGTGACCGATCTCGGTGGCCGCCGCGTGATCCCCGGACTCATCGACGGCCACATGCACGCCGTGCGAGCCGGTTCGACCTGGGCCGGCGAACTGCGGTGGACCGGCGTCCCCGACCTGCCTGCCGCGCTCGGCGGGATCCGCGCCGCCGCCGGCCGGACGCCCCCGGGCACTTGGCTGCGCGTCGTCGGCGGCTGGCACCCGTCCCAGTTCGCCGAAGGGCGCGAGCCCACCCGTGCCGAACTGGACGCCGCCGCCCCGGAGCACCCGGTCTACGTGCAGGCCCTGTACGAGGTCGCGGTGCTCAACTCGGTGGCGTTGCACGTGACCGGAATCGACGCAACGGCCGCGGACCCACCGGGCGGGCAGATCGACCGGGACCCGGCGACCGGCGAGCCGACGGGACGGATCTTCGGCATGGGCGCGTTCGACCGGGTCCTGAGCGCGGTGCCGCCGGCGACGCCGGAAGAGGAACGCCGCTCGACCGCGGCGATGTGCACCGACCTGCACGCCCTCGGGCTGACCGGGATCGTCGACGCGGGCGGCTTCGGCATGTCGCCGCAGCGGTACGAACCCCTGTTCGCGTTGTGGCGCGACGGCGGCCTTTCCCTGCGGATGCGGCTGTTCCTCTCGGCGACCGACCCCGGGCAGGAGTACGCCCAGCTGGCCACGTGGATGCGGCACACCCCGCCCCGGTTCGGTGACCCGATGCTGCAGTTCCTCGGCATCGGCGAGGTGGTGCACTTCGGCTGTCACGACTTCGAAGGGCTCGAGGACTTCGCCATTTCCGACGACGCCGTGAGCGATCTGTACGACATCTGCCGCCGCGCGGCCGAACGCGGCTGGCCGGTGAACATCCACGCCGTCCTCGACGAGTCCATCGACCGGATCCTCACCTGCTGGGAAGCGATCGACAAGCACGTCCCGCTCCGGCAGCTGCGGTTCACACTGTCGCATGCCGACCGGATCAGCATCCGCAACCTGCGGCGGCTGAAGGCGCTGGGCGCGGGCGTGGTGCTCGACGATCATCACGTGTTCAAGGCCGCGCACGCCGAGCGCGCCTGGGGCAGCGGGTCCATGGCGGACGTACCGCCGATCGCCGATCTGCTGGCCGCCGACATCCCGCTGGCGGCGGGTACGGACGCGACCCGCGCGTGCTCGCACGACCCGTGGCTGGCGCTGTGGTGGCTGATCACCGGCCGCTCCGCAGACGGCCTCACCCGGCGCGCCGGCCGCCACCGGATGACACGGGAGCAGGCACTGGAGTGCTACACCGCCGGCAGTGCCTGGTTGAGCTTCGAAGAGACCACCCGCGGCCGGCTCGTACCCGGCGCCTGGGCGGACTTCGTCGTGCTCAGCGAGGACTACTTCACGGTCCCGGAGCAACGCCTACCGGCGATTCGCTCGAAACTCACCGTGGTGGGCGGGGAACCGGTCCACGACGCGAGGTGAGCCCCCAAGACCATTCCGCCTACCGGTGACGCGACTCGGACGTGCCTGATGATGCCGCCCACGACGTCGTGGTACGACGGGAGGAAGCCGATCATGACGTTCTTCGCCTCGGTCGAGCCGACGTCAGATGCAACGACAACGGAAACCGGATCGGCGCCGGGTTGACCTCACACAGACGCCGATCGAATTGACTCCGTTTGCTGGCGGCGCCGGGCTAGTACTCGGGTTTCTTCATCTGCTCAAGATGAGCGCATCCTGATCTGACATGACAGTCGGTGCCAGGGACTTGTGATGGCGGAGCGTGGTGCGTGGAAGCGGTGTGGGTGTGTCGATCCGGAGACGGGACGTCCGTATGGGCCTCGCTGTCCTCGGCTGGCTGCGCGGGGGCACGGCAGTTGGTACTTGATGGTGGAATTGCCGGGGCAGCGCGACGGCGGGCGGTGCCGGCTGCGGTGTGGTGGGTTTTCGTCTCGGGCGGCGGCGGTGCAGGCTCAGCGATACTGGCGGGGTGAGGATGTCGATCCTGATCTGAGTTTGGTGACGGTGGGGCAGTGGCTGGATATCTGGCTGGCCACTCGTCACGCGATTCGTCCCGCAACGCGGAGGATCTACACCCAGCTCGTGCGGGACTACGTGCAGCCGGGCCTCGGGAACGTCGCGCTGGGGAAGTTGACGATCGGCCGGGTGCAGGCGATGTTCACGGGCCTGCTGCGAGCGAATGCCGCCCGGGTCCGGCCGTTGTCGGCGACGACCTTGCAGCGGATACGTGAGGTGCTGCGTGCGGCGCTGAACGGGGCGATCCGGCGTGGGTTGATCACCAGCAACCCGGCGCGGTGGGTGGAGCTGCCGTCGCTGCGGCGGCCGGGCGCTTGGCTATCCGTGGTGAACTCCGAGTCTTCCGAAGGCGGCGCATGATCGCAACGGGAGCGACTCGACGATATTGTGCGCAACCTCGGCGCCCGCTTCACCGAAGCACGGATCAACGGCTGGCTCTGCGAGGTGGACGGCCCCACTGTCAGCCTGGACGCCGCCACCGCCAAGCTCACCGACCTCGACCGCACGATCGCCCGCGCCAGCGGCCTGGTCAGCATCACTGCTTCGCGCCTGGGCGGTAGGCGGTGTTGCGGCGGTCGATCAGGCGATGATCGACATCGCCATGCCGCTGTTCGAGTCAGAGGACGTCCGGGGAGCCCTGATGTCAGCCGTGAAAGCTCACCAGGCGGGTCAGCCGCGTCCGGTGCTCGACTTCCGGGGGCAGTGACCGGCATGTACCTGCGCCGCCGCAGGCGCCGAGAGGTCGATTTTTGCGACGTTGGCCGGCTGGTGCGGCCGCCCTCGCGCGCTGCCGGCTCAGGTGACCGGGTCGCGCAGGATGGTCCGGAAGCCGTCCTGTGGTGTGGTGCGGTCGAAGGAGTCGAGGTGGATCTCGTGATGTGGTCCGCGGCGGCGGAGGCCGCGCTCTTCGGCGAACGCGCCGAGCCGTTTCAGCGTCTGGTCCTCTCCGGCGAACGGTCCGTGGTGCATGACCTGGACGACGTCACCTTCGGTGTAGGAGAACAGGAACAGCTCCGCGGCGGCGAGCCCGGCGGCGAGCTCGGCGGGGAGGTCGATGTCGTCGGGGACGCGGACGAGCATCCGCCAGCGCAGGTGCCGGAGGGGGATGGTCCAGTAAAGGCCCGGGCTTCCTGGGTGCGCCGCACCCAGGAACCGCGAGTCAGGCGGCTTTCCGGTAGTCGTAGAAGCCGCGGCCCGACTTGCGCCCGTACAGGCCGGCGTCGACCATGCGCAGCAACAACGGCGGCGGAGCGTAGAGCGGCTCCTTGAACTCGGCGTACATCGACTCGGCGACCGCCTTGGTCGTGTCCACCCGATCAGGTCGACCAGGCGCAGCGGGCCCATCGGGTGCGCGCAGCCGTGCACCATCCCGGCGTCGATGTCCTCGGCCGCGGCGAACCCGGACTCCAGCATGCGGATCGCCGACAGCAGGTAGGGGACCAGTAGCGCGTTGACCACAAACCCCGCCCGGTCCTGCGCGTGCACCACCGTCTTGCCCAGCGTGGTCTCCGCGAACGCCGTCACCCGCTCGCGCGTTTCCGGCGAGGTGAGCAGCGACGGGAACCCGGAGTCACCGCTATCACTCGAAGGGAGATATTCGATAGAGGTAGGTGTCCTGCCTGGGGTGCTCGAACGAGCAGGGCTCTCGCCGGCGGAATCACTCGGCTCGGGCATTGTGGCGCGACGGCGGTACTGAGATCGTTCGAAGTCGCGAACCCGGTATTTTGCGCTCGGCTGCGGAGGGAACTTTGGACGACGGCGAGCTCGGTCGCCCGGGCCGGTCGGTGACGAACGGTGCAGCGTCACCCGACTTGTGTCCTGGTACGGGCGTCACCTACACCGCGGGCGGGCGCCGGGACGACGGGCCGGCGCGTCGGCATGGGACGGTCGCGGGCCGGGTGCTCCACGATCGGTTCTTGAACACGAGCTGGGTACCGGTCCGGCCGGATCGCAGCGCCGAAGATATTCCGCCCCAGTGGGTACGCAGTCGTGACATCGTCGCGGTCGACCAGAGACCCGATACCTGAGGCACGACGTCGGCCTTCGGGATTCGGTTCGCGCTGCTCGCTCGTGGGACCGCGACGGGACCACGAAACTCGCGCCAGAGCCAAAAAGTGGCCGCGGCCAGGTATCACCCCTGGTCAGGATCAGTCTGATTCCAGCGAGGTGGCTGAGTGCCCGTTCAAGACCGGCCACCTGGCAGTGAGCCGGGGCGGCCGGGAGGATCTCGACGTGCGCGCGTGTGAGGAGATCCAGGCCGAGCAGGCGGTGCGGGCGTTGCTCCCGGCTCCCGTCGCCGATCAGGATCGTTGCTGACAACCTGTTCGGCCGCTGGCGTGGCAGCTCCCCCTCGCCGAGTTGGACGGCATCGACCCGGTGGACGCCGCCTCCTTCATCGGCTACCCGCTCGATGCCGTTCGGGTCATAGACCATCGGGTTGTGGTCGTCGATCGTCGGCGGCCATCTCGATCTCGTTGTGCAGCGGCACGACGTGCCGCACGCGCGGCACGACACGGTCCGCAATGACTGGGCAATTGCTCGACCACCCAGTTCCTGGCAACTATCGGAAGAAGCCGGTTCCAGTGCTGACTGTGCGAGGTCGCGGCAGTGTTCTTCTTCATCGATTCGGCCGTTGCCCACCCGCACGCTCCGGACGTGAGTGCGCTCATCCGGCAGTGCTGCGTCCACGACGTGCCCCTGGCACTCAATCGACCTACCGCGGAGGCCGTCGTGACCCAGCTCGCGCATGCGGAACGAGGCCGGGTGCCGACGCCGCGCGCGGGTACGAACACGCGGTCAGCTCGTGACGACTATTCCGTGAAGTGCCGAAGAACGACCTGAATACACGAATTCGAGAAGCTGAGATGTTTATCGTGACGAAGACGCCGGTGGCGATCGTCGGGCCCGGAAACGTCGGGACCGACCTGATGTACAAGCTGATGCGCTCGTAAACGTTGGAGCCCCGGTTCGTGATCGGCAGGAATCCCGCACCGGCAGGAATCCCGCACCGGCGGGGCTCAACCACGCGCACGCGGAAGGATTGCAGGTCAGCGCGGAGGACATCGAATGGCTCCTGGACCGCCAGGAGGCTGGTGTTCGAAGCGGCTTCCGCGGTCGTCTACGTGGCCCACGCCCCGCGCTACGCCGATGCCGGGATCACCGCGATCGACCTGACCCCGCCGGGCGTGCCACGGCCGCCCTCGCTGCCGACGACACCGAACCACCGACACCCACGCGGGTCGTCGTCTCCTGCGTCACGGACCCGTCATCAGGTGCCGACATTTCCGCCTTCGTGGCCACGATCGTCGCGGACGTCGCCCGCTACGTCCCCGATTACCCGGCTCACCCGCCCACTTCCACGTCCAGGGCCTTCCTGGCGGTCGGCAGCGGGTCACCGTCGCGCTGGAGATCGAAGGAACCGGCGACTACCTCCCGCGCTACGCCGGCAACCTCGACATCATCAGAGCCGCCGCGGTCGAGACCGGCGAGGTCGTCACCGCGCAAGTCGCCGGATCCATGACCCCGGTCGAACGGCTTACCAGTCGAGTGCGACAGTGCACTACGCCCGCCGGCGATGGGTCCGGTCGGGCGGGGCTGACAGCGAGGCAAGAGGTCATGCTTGACCGGTGATCGCTGAGCGGTGCCGGTGTTCGGCAAAGACGCCACGAAACGGTGATTTCACGACCATGCGCGTGGCTTGGGCTGTTCCGGCACACGCGGATGCGCGATGTTCTTGGCGCGCGGGATCCATCGGGGACCTGTCACCCGCGCCAGTGGGTATCCGGGGCGGGTCGCCGGCGGGGGCATGAACCCGGCCTCGGATACCCGGCTCTCACGATTGTCTCGGTCGTCTTCATCGGTGACCCTGCGACAGCAACGCGATGACGAGTGTTCGGCGCCAGGCACTGGCGTCGCTTCGGGCTACGAGTGCGACGATGCCGTCTCAGGGTTGATGTCCGTGCCCGGCTTCGGACGGACGCGGTGCTGCTGCACCGGGAGGAACCGGCGGCTCGAGCCGGTGGCGGACTGCCCCAACGCGCGGCGAAGTACTTCGAAGAGCAGGTGCGTCGGCCGTTTCGGTCTTCACCGGGCGCGGTCCCGAGCAGGTGCGAGCGAAGCCGGTGGCCTCCGCTGTCGGGACCGAGGGCCGCCGACGGGCCAGGGTCAGGGCGCGGGCGCCCTGCGCTGTGGCCGACGTGATTGACGAGGGCCGCGGCCGCTTCCATGCCGAAGTAGTCCACATTGGTGAGGTCGAGCATTACGGTGGTAGCTCCACTGCGGGTGGCCTCGGCGAGGACAGCGGCGAACAGGCTCGCGTCGAGCGGGCCCCACCCCCGCAGCGTCACCGATTGGCCGGTCAGGGAGGGCTCGCAGCGGGTACCCGCGCCGTGCGCGGACATGCGAGCGACTTCGCTTAACGCGATCATCCGGAACCGCACGAGGTAGTCAGCGGGGGTCTCGTTCGTTCGTGGCGGCGCTGCCGGCTCTCGTCGTCGGCCTGCGAGGCGGCTTTTCACAGTTCCCGCAGGCACCTCGGCCGTGTGCTGAGCCGGTGCGGGTGGACATTCGAGCGAATCAGGGCGCGGCGACCCGACGTCGGCACTTTCGCGGCGGACATCGGCCAGAGCGTCGCCCACCACCTCGGCAAGCTCAAGTTGGCCGACCTGGTCCGGGCTCACCGGGAAGGCAGCCGCCCGGTCCACTACGTCGACGGCCCGCACGCCGCGAAACGGCGGCTCGCCGTCGAACACCAGTGGGCACTCTGGCCGCCGATCCGGCGCACAGGAGCTCGGTGGTGACCGGTGCATGAGAAGCCCGCCGGTTGGGTACCTCTCAGCCCGGCCGACGTGGACACGGAAAAGGAGCGGTCATGGGATTGCTGATCGGGTTGCTGGTCGTCTGGGCGGTATTGGTGGTTTTGGGCGCCGTCGTCAAGGGCCTGTTCTGGCTGATCATCGTGGGGGCCGTGCTGTTCGTGGCCACCGGGGTGATCGGGTTCGTCAAGCGGAAGGCGCTGAGCGGCCGCGGGTGATGTGAGGCTCGCGATCCGCCGTCCGCGGCGGTCGAACGAAACGTGTCACGGCGGGTGCGGTGGTGTGGGCAGGCAGGCGCCGGCACCAGGATGTGCCGGCGGCTCGCGCTACGACGCGTGTGACCGACTTCGACCGCCGTCACTGCCGACCGCAAAGGTGTCCAGCTCCCTGCGTAAGTCTTCGACGCTGCGTCCGGTGAGGACCGACAGTGGCTCAAGTGCTTCTTCGTGGAGTTCGCGGTACGCAGGGCCACCCTGCCGGACCAGGAACCGCGCCCATTGCCGCAACCCCCGGAGAGCCGGTGATCGGTCTGTGCTGACGGCACGCAGGTCGAGGGTGACCGTCCACGCGACTGCCGAGGCCATCCGCCGGCTCACGCGAGCCAGCAGGGTGGGTACATCCTCGCCGAGCGCACCGCAGACTTGGGCGAGCCGGACCACCGAACAATGGCGAGTGCCCAGCTCGTAGGTCGCCAAGGTCTGGACGGCGATCAGCGAGCCGAGCCGATCGACCAGCTGCTGCCGGGTGCAACCACGGCTCCTGCGCAGCAGCCGCAGCTCGTTGCCCAGGCAGCGTCGGTAGGCCTGGTCGAAACCGTCACCGCCGACATCGGCGACGGATCGCGGGACCGGATAGGGGACGGGCATATGGCGAAGACTTCGCCACGTGCCTCCTGTGACGCCATACGGTTTTGATCACCCGAGCGGACTACCCGGCTTCGCCGGGCCGTCCGGCGAAGTTTCCCCTGCCTGGTGATCACACTGGGGCGTTCAGCGTGGCAGGATGTGCCGGATGAGCATGCGGACCAGGAACAACGTCGTCGTCACCGGGCGGGAAGACGGGCCGGTGCTGTTGCTCGCGCACGGGTTCGGCTGTGACCAGAACCTGTGGCGCCTCGTCGTCCCCGCCCTCGCCGAGCAGTACCGCGTGGTGCTGTTCGACCACACCGGCGCCGGGCGCTCGGACCTCTCGGCCTGGACTCCCGAGCGCTACGGCACCCTCGACGGCTACGCCGACGACATCCTCGCCCTGTGCCGCGAACTGGACCTGACCGACGTCGTGCTCGTCGGGCACTCGGTCAGCGCGATGATCGCCGTGCTGGCCGCCAACCACGAGCCGGACCGGTTCGCGAAGCTGGTGCTGCTCACGCCGTCCCCGTGCTACATCGACGACGACGGCTACCGGGGCGGGTTCAGCCGCGAAGACATCGACGAGCTCCTCGAGGCACTGGAGTCGAACTACCTCGGCTGGTCGGCGACGATGGCGCCGGTCATCATGGGCAACCCGGACCGCCCGGAGCTGGGCGAAGAGCTGACGAACAGCTTCTGCCGCACCGACCCCGCGATCGCGCGCGTCTTCGCCCGGGCGACGTTCCTCTCCGACAACCGCGCCGACCTGGCCAAAGTCAGCGTGCCGACGCTCATCCTCCAATGCTCCAACGACGCCATTGCGCCGCCGGAGGTCGGACAATTCACCCACGAGCAGATCAGCGGCAGCGCGCTGGTGACGCTCGACGCGACCGGGCACTGCCCGCAGCTCAGCGCGCCCGAAGCCACTACCGCCGCGATCACCGAGTTCGTGGACAGCCCGTGATCCGCGAGGCGGGAGAGAGCGCCGACCGCGGAAGTGACGCCGATCCCGCGTTCTCGGCTCTGCTCGAAGACAGCGCCGAGGACCTCTACGAGAACGCCCCCTGCGGTTTCGTCTCGACCCTGCTGGACGGCACGATCGCCAAGATCAACGCCACGCTGCTGGGCTGGCTGGGGTGCACCCGCGAGGAGCTGGTCGGCCGGCGGCGGTTTTCCGACCTGTTGACCGTCGGCGGCCGCCTGTACCACGAGACGCACTTCGCGCCGCTGCTGCGCATGCAGGGCGATCTCGGCGGCATCGCCGTCGAGATGAAGACAGCGGACGGCGCGCGGCTGCCTGTGCTGGTGACCTCGAAGGTCAAGACCAGCCCGGACGGCGAGGCCCAGCTGATTCGCACCACGGTGTTCGACGCACGCGACCGGCGTGCCTACGAGCAGGAGCTGCTCCGGGCCCGCAACGAGGCCGAGCGCGAACGCGACCGGGTGGACCGGCTGGCGAAGACCCTGCAGCGCACATTGCTGCCGCCGACGTTGCCGGACGTGCCCGGCATGCAGGTCGCGGCCTACTACCACCCGGCCTCGGAAGACCAGGTCGGCGGCGACTTCTACGACCTGTTCCCGCTGACCGGCGACACGTGGGGCGTCTTCCTCGGCGACGTGTCCGGCAAGGGCGCCGGGGCCGCCGTGGTGACGTCGCTGGCGCGCTACACGCTGCGGGCGGCCGCGGTGCACGACCCGGACCCGGTCACCGCGTTGCAGACGCTCAACGCCGTCCTGCACCAGGAATTCCACGGCCCCGAGCCGCGGTTCTGCACCGTCCTGCACGGCCACGTCCGGCCGCACGACGGCACTGGCGCCACGGTGACCCTGGCCGGCGGCGGCCACCCGCCCGCCTTGCTCATCCGCGCCGACGGGACGACCTCCTTCCTGGAAGCCCGGGGCGGGCAGCTGGTGGGTGCCCTGCCCGTCGCCCGGTTCGCCGCGGTCACCGCCGTGCTACAGCCCGGTGACACCGTGCTTCTGTACACCGACGGGCTGACGGAAGCTCGCACCCTTGGCCGTCGCCGCTACAGCGAAGAACAGCTGCGGGCAGACCTCACCGGCCTGGCACCGACCACCGCGTCCGCGGTGATCCATGCGGTCACCAAGCTCTTGGCCGGCTTCGGGGACGGCGTCGAAGACGACACCGCACTGCTCGCGATGAGCGTCCCGCTTCAACCGTGACCCGCGGCGATCAGCGCTGCCGCAGGTAGACGCGGACGGTGGTGCCGCCGTCGCCGGTGTGGGTGGCACCAAGTCGGCGAAGGCGTGGACTAGCAGTAGCCCGCGGCCTCCCAGCTGACCGGGATCGGCCGGGCGACGGCCCGCCAGCGGGTCGGCCAACCGGCCGGTGTCGGACGGCGTCGGCCGATCCGCGCGATCCTACGACCGTGGAGAACCGCACGAATACGGGTCGCTTTCGATTGATCTCTTTCGAGTGAAAGATGTCGGCCACAAGCACGATTAATCTGCGTCATTCCTGGCGTGACCTGCGAACAAAAGGATGCGGAAGAGGGTCAAAAGAAGCAGGTCGAGAAGGAGGAGCGGAGTGGGAGAAAATGTCGCCAAGGGAGAGGTGGAAGCGCCAGTATGACGAGGCAAAGAAGATCTGTGACTTTGAAATTCGCTTTCCTCTATAGCCACTTCTGACTACGAATAGAGCACGCAGGAACCATCGACGGCCTGATCTCACCGACTTTCAGTTCAGTCGGCCGTGTTCGATGTGGATGAGTACGAGTGCAGCGTTGACGATGGTGCCGATCTTGCGGGGGCTGGTGGTGATGTGGCGGAGTGCGCGCCAGCGGCCGACGAGGAGCGCGAAGGCGCGTTCGCCGAGGCAGCGCAGGCCGCGGAGCAGGGCTTTGTAGGTGCGGTTGTCGGCATCCAGTGCTTGGTTGCCGGCAGGTTGCTTGACCGGGGTGTGCACGCCGATTCCGGTGCCGGCGTAGCCGCCGTCGGCCGACGTGGGCAGGTCGAGATGGGAGTAGGCCCAGTACAGGGCGCTGAGTACATGCTCTCGGGCTGCGGTGATGTCGTGTGCGGAGCCCGGTTCGACCTCCGAGCACCACAGTGGGAACCCGTCGGGCTTCGACGACCACCGGCACGGTGTGGTCATGGCGGTGATCCGGGCTCGCAGCGGACCGCCGCCGTGGAGGTCGGCGTTGGCGGCCGGCTCGTCGACCACCAGCAGCACGTCGGGCAGGTGGTCGGTGCCGAGGTGGGAGCACTGCCCGGTGGCCCAGCGGCGTATCCCCGCGAGCGCGACCGGATCGGTGCCGCGCGGATCCGTGATTCAGCGCGCGGCATCGCCGCTCACGTCCTCATCACGCACCGGTCAGGACCCATGGTGTCGCTCACGGGTGCGCATTTTCCCGGATCATTCGCGTAAACGGCTCGATGGCCACGGGAACCCAGCCGCGTCACAGCTGGAAGTGGACGCGGATGGTGGTGCTGCGGGTGCCGGCGTGGAGCCGCACCAGGTCGGACATGTGGTTGACCAGCAGCAGGCCTCGCTGCCGGTGCTGGCCGGGTGCGGCCGGGTGCCGGCCGGCCAGCGGGTCGGTCAGGGTGCCCTGGTCGTGGACGTCGCAGACGAGGTGTCCGTCGGCGGTCCAGATCCGGAGCCGGCCGGTGCCGCCGCCGTGGTCGATGCTGTTGGTCACCAGTTCGGTGACGACCAGTTCGACGTCGGCGATCCGGTCGTCCGCCAGCCCCGCCTGCAGGGCGTGGGTGCGCGCGAGGAACCGGGCGTGGGCGAGGTTGGTGGCATCGACGGTGAGCTCGGTGGCGTCGGCTGGTTCGGGCAGCGGCTGGTTGTAGCCGTCGATGATCCGCTCGGGGGCGTAGGCGGTGCTGGTTCGCTCGCCGGTGCTGTCGATGAGCAGCGGGTGGGTTGCTTCGGCGTCGGCCAGCACGGCCGGGGTCAGGTTCTGGGTGTCGTAGGGGCAGAGGATGGTGACGTCGCGGCCGGTGAAGGCGAGGTTGATCAGGGCTTCGTGCTGGGCGCAGGCGGGGTATTCGTCGTCGGTGCGGTTCGGCCAGATCGGTTCGCCGATGATGCGGACGGGCCGCTCGGGGTGGGTGTCGGCGAAGGCGCGCAGCACACCGGGGATGATCCGGCCGGGGTTGCGGCCGGCGGTGTTCATGTCCAGGAGCCGGACCTGCTCGGCGTCGGCGCCGAGTTCGGCGCGCAGTAGTGCGAGGTTGGGTCCCGGGACGGCCACGGCGACCGGTTCGCCCGCGGCGAGTCCGGACCGGATGAACGGGACGGTGCCGGCGAGGTACTCGTCGGCACCGTTGTAGAACAGGGCGGGGTGGATGAACGGCTCGGCGCCGGGTGTGTCGACGGGCGTGCTCATGACGCCTCCTGTTCTTCGATCACGATCTGCGCTGGCGCGCCCGGGCACAGCACCGCCAGTACCTTGCGGAGGACCGTCGGTGGGTGGGCGATCGTGAGAGGTGCCGTGCCGGGTTGGCGTTGCGCGGTGGTGAGCAGCATGGATGTGCCGCGGGTGTCGATGAACGACAGTTCGGACAGATCCAGGCGGGTGGGCGAACCGTTCGCGGTCGCCGACTCCAGGGCTTTCCGCCAGACCTCCCGAGTGCTGAGGTCGACCGCGCCGATCACCCGCAGGCCTGTCCCATCGGGTAGCGGGACCACCTGCAACTGGCTGTTGTGCGAGTCGCTCACTCCCGCAGCCTACCGGTTACTGTGGTCTGGTCATGGGTCGAGAGGCTTGCGGCGACCCACCGACCCCCCGCGGCGCGGGACAAGTCCGTTCCTCCCGGCCGACGCGCCTGGCGACCATGCCTCGGTGCCGGCACGGGTGCTCACGGTGAAGATGATCGCCTGACCGACGCCGGGCGGGTCTGCAGCGTGGCCGCCCGGTCCGCCACCGGGACGCCGGCGAGCGCGGTGGTCGGTGACTCGTCCCAGCGGGCAGTTCGCGGGCGGTTCCCTCGGCACCGGTGAGCGGCAGCGGTTCCCGTCGCTGGTCGCCACCCGCGTCAGGTCGTCGGCAACCAGTCTCCGGCAATGCGCATGACTGCGGGTGCGTCCACCTCGGCCGACTTCGCCCGACGGTGGCTTGGCCGCACCGTCAGCCGGGGGAGGGGCCACCGTCACCGGCGAGGAGTGTTTCGCTGTGCTCGGCGTCCTCCGTGCGCAGCCAGCCGAGGAGCGTCTCGTAGACGGCGGTGTCGTGGAGCAGGCTGAAGTGGTTGAGCCCGCCGAGCCAGACGATGTCGGCTTCGTCGGTCAGGTCGCCGGCCTCGACCGGGGGCACGAGGAGGTCGCCGAAGAGGTGGCCCCACCTGCTTCCTTCGGTGCGGGAGAGCGTCGCGGACACGTACAGGCGGCGCACGCCCGTCCCCGACCCGGGCGGCGGTCGCCATCCGGCCTCGCGCCCGGGCGCCCATTGCGCGGGGTGCACGTAGCCGTGGGCGAGGTCCTGGATGCCGTCGCTGCGGGCGGCCAGCAGACGGGTGAAGGGGTTCGTCAGCGGTGACCGGCCCAGCAGGTGCACGAGCTGCGCGACCCGGCGTTCCAGCGGCGCGCCGCTGTGCGGGGTGCCCAGGCAGACCAGCCGCGTCACCCGGGGTAGCCACGCGACGTTTCGTTCTTCCGCGCGGTACAGCGCGCTTCGCGCCACCAGGCCGCCCATCGAGTGCCCGATGAGGACGACGTCGCTGACCGGCACCGGCCACGCGGCGGTCAACCGGGAAAGCAGGGCGACGAGGTCGTCGCCGTTCTCGGACACGTGCCGGCCCGAGTTGTACCGGACGTAGACGGAGGTCGTCCCGAGGTCGGCCGCCAGGCGGGTGCCGAAGCCGTCACCGCGGAACCAGCAGCGTTCGGTCTCCACCAGGCCGTGCAAGAAGATCACGAGCCTGCCGGTCGCCTCGGGAAAGGCGTGCGCCAGCGACCGCCGGGTCAGGTTGACCGGTCTTCGTTCGGAGCGGACGGTCATGTCCTCGCCGGACCCCCGGCCAGCCGCGGGGAAACTCGCCCCGAACATCCCGTGGGCGACACCGGTGGCGTAGTGCCCGGGGGCGGATTCGAGGACCGACGTCGTCCAGTAGTCACGCGCGAGCAGCCCGGGCAGCCGCGTGGCCGCCGAGGCCACCGCGGTCCAGCTGCTCACCAGCTCGCCCGCACCGAGGTTGCCGTCTTGGTCATCCGTGCTTCTTCCGTGCTTCGCCGCCGCAGGACCGGCCGACCTCACGCCGCGAAGACCCTCCGGGAAACCGGCGAACCGGAGCGGCAGACGTGATTTCCGGCGCAGGGACGGCGGTCACCTCATGCCGGCGCGGCGGGGCAGCGGAAAGCCGGTGCCCGCGCAGCCGCGTCCCGGAACCGTGATCGGAGACACGCGGCCGAGGTGGGCGCCCTGGTGTCGGCGACGGCCGCAGTGGACGGCGGCTGAGCTCGTCCCGCCCACGCCGAAACGGCCGGTCCCCTCGACGGTGGAGGGGACCGGCCGTTTCGTGACGCGGTGGCGTTCCCGCGCGCCGGTGGCGGTCCGTGCTAGTTCGCGGTGTGCTGGCCAGGGCGGTCGACGTCGCCGCGCCACGCACCGGTCTCGTGGCCGTCGCGCACCTCGATGAACGTCTTGAACCGGTCGAGGTCACCCTGCACCCGGTGGTCGAGGATGCCGAGCTTGTCGGCGACGTTCTCCACGAAGCCCTCGGGGTCGATGTCCATCTGGACGGTGACGCGGGTGTGGGTGTCGTCGAGGCGGTGCACCGTCACGACCCCGGCGTGGTTCGGTCCGGTGTCGGACTTCCAGGCGACGCGCTCGTCGCGGTTCTGCTCGGTGATCGTGGCGTCGAACTGCTTGGTGACGCCGGCGACGCTGATGGTCCAGTGGGTGTGGGTGTCGTCCACCTGGTCGATGCGGTCGACCCCCTCCATGAAGCGGGGGAACTCGGTGAACTGGGTCCACTGGTTGTAGACGGTGCTCACGTCGGCTTCGACGTCGACGGACTTGGTGATCGTGCTCATGCCGCGGTCGCTCCTTCTCGTTTGGTGTCGGGTTACCGCACTCGCAGAGGCACGGCCACGGGTCGGCTACCCGCCGGGCCCGCCGGTAAACCGGCGGGCCGCGGTGGGGGACGTCATCAGCCGGTCACGCGCCGCGCGTCCGTGCCGGAAGCCGAGGCGGCCGTTTGCCCGCGGCGATCGGGGGTAGGCGGTCGGGAACCGGTCGATCCGCGCCGCCGGACCCGGGCGGATTCGCGCGGTTGCCCGGACCGGGTTCCGGCCGGGCTCCGTTCCCGATCGTCCGACACCACCGACCGAGGAGTCGCCATCGAAGTTTTCACCCGGCAGGGCACCGAAAGCGGCCCAGCGACCGAAGTGCCGGACCCGTGCGTCGGAGAACCGACCGACGCGCTCGAGGACACCTCCACCGCGATCCACCTGGCCGCGCACCGCCGCGACTTGGTCCGCGAGAAGCACGACGGCGGCGTCAAGGTGGTGCTCACCCCGTGACCGGCCGGGTCGTGCTCGTCGTCGGGGCCGGCAGCGGGATCGGGCTGGCCACCGCGGCCGCCTTCGCCGCGCGAGGCGAGGCCCTTGTGCTGGTTTCGCGCAGCGCCGAGGCGCTCGAAGCCGCGGAAGCGGTGTGCCGGGCGGCCGGGACCGGTCCGGTGGACGTGGTCGCCGAGGACATCGGTGAGCCGGCCGCGGCCGCCCGGATCATCGCGCGGGTCCTGGACCGGCACGGCCGGATCGACGTCGTCGTGCACACCGCGACCGTGATGGCCTACGGCACCGTCGAGACGATGCCGGCGGATGTGTTCACCGCCGTCGTCGCCACCTCGGTGCACGGCACGCTCCACCTGGCCCGCGCGGTGCTGCCGGTCTTGCGCCGTCAGCACGTGGGCACGTTCATCGGCGTCAACTCGTTGCTGGGGTCGGTCACGGTTCCGCAGATGGGCGCCTACGCGGCCGCGAAGTGGGGACAGCGTGCCCTCTTGCGCACCCTCCAGCAGGAAACCCGCGACGAACCCGGGGTGCACGTCTGCATCGTGAGCCCCGGCAGCGTCAACACGCCCATCTACTACCAGGCGGCCAACTTCAGCGGGCGCGCCGCTCGCCCGCCGTGGCCGGTCTTGGCACCGGAACGCGTGGCCGCGGTGATCGTGCGCCTGGCCGACCGGCCCCGGCGGCACGTGTCCGTGCCGGTCGGACCGGGAAACCCGGTCGTCATCACCGGATTCCGGCTCCTGCCGCGGATCTACGACCGGCTGGCCGGCCCGCTGTTCAAGCTGGCCGCCCTCACCCGGGCGCGGCTGGCGCCCACGTCGGGCAACGTACACGGCCCGGTCCCGGGGCAAGAGCGGGCGCACGGACATTGGCCGGCCCCTCCTCGAGAACAGGTGACCACGATGAACGAACCCCACCGTGCGACCGGCCGTTCCGTGAGCGGGTCGTGACGGCGCCGGGGCCGGACAGGGTGCCGGGCCTGGAAAAGGCGGCTCGGACACCCCGCCCGACGTCGGGCAGACGTCGGGGCTGTCCCATCCGCAGCCGATGCCGTCGAAGACGATCCCGGTGATCGCGCTGGTGATCATCGGGCTCATCGTGGTGGGTGTGGCGGCGTTCTTCCTGCTGCGGGCCTTCGGCCTGTTCGGCTGAGAGGCGGTTGATCCCGGCGAAGCCCGCGGCTACGGTGGCGTCACGTGGTTGAGCACAGGCACACCACGGTTCCGCCTGGCCCGGACCCCGCCCGCCGGTAACCTCGGATTCGAGTGTGGGGAACCACGATGGCTCGCTCTTTCACCATCAACGCCGACGGCCGATCGTCGCTCGACGTGAAGACCTGGCATCCTCGCCCCGGCGCGGCGGTCGTGACCGTGCGCGGGGAGGTCGACCTGGCCACCGTGCCCCGGCTGGCCGACGAGCTGAACGCGCTGTGCCGGACACCCCACCACCAGGTGCTCGTCGATCTGAGCGGGGTGGGTTTCCTGTCGGCGTGCGGCGTCACCGCACTCCTCGACCTGGAACAGCACTGCCGGCTGGCGTCGACCGGCCTTTCGACGATCGCCTCTCCGGTGGTCCGGCGGCTCTTCGGGCAACTGAATCTCGCCGAGCGGTTCGGCATGGCGGAGAGGTTCCGGATCGTCCCGGCGCGGTTCGGGCCGTTCTAGGAAGGACCCGGACCTGAGAGCGTCGCAGGCGGAATGCGGGCCGCGAGACAGCCGATCCGCTCCGCCGGCAGGCCGAGCCGGCTGACGTCGTCGACGATCAGGCCGTCGTCCTGCGTGTGCGGGCGAGGTGGGCACCGTCCGGGGTTCGGGTGATGATGCCGGTCTCGACACCGTGCCCGAAGACCTCACGGTCGGATCGCCGGAAGGCCGGCGGACCCGGTAGGTGATCAGGGAGGCGAGCGGGGGGCCGCCGGCAGCAGCCCGGCGTGCCCGGCCCACGTCGTGGCGTTCGCGGGCCGGGGCCGGAAAGCACCGGGGCTCAGGGTGCCTCCGCGCGGGATCGGGGCCGGCCGGCGGCCCGGTGGCCGGGGGCGGCGGCGAGGTAGGCCCGGATGGTGTCCGCGGCGACCCGGTCCCACGAATAGCGCGCGTTCGCCCGGTCCTGGCCGGCGGCGCCGTAGGCCCCGCGCAGCGCGGGATCGCCGAGCAGTCGGCGGATCGCGGTCGCCACGTCGTCCGGCCGGAGCCGGACGAGCAGTCCGGTGAAG
Organism: Amycolatopsis sp. NPDC051106; assembly: GCF_040682775.1. Taxonomy (NCBI): domain Bacteria; kingdom Bacillati; phylum Actinomycetota; class Actinomycetes; order Pseudonocardiales; family Pseudonocardiaceae; genus Amycolatopsis; species Amycolatopsis sp. NPDC051106. Next base: position 37,139 of record NZ_JBFBBQ010000039.1, read on the forward strand.
CCGTCGACGACCGTGTCGATCAGCCCGCCGACCGCGGCGGCGACCACCGGTACCCCGCAGGCCATGGCTTCGAGGGCCACGATCCCGAACGGCTCGTACCGCGGTGTGCACACCACCACGTCCGCCGAGCGCAACAGCGCGGGCATGCCCGCCCGGGGGACCCACCCCGGCCAGCGGACGCGGTCCGCGACACCCAGCCGGCTCGCCAGGTGCCGCAACCGGCGGACTTCGGGATCGTGGACCGCCCGCCCGCCTTCCGGGCCGCCGGCCACGACAAGTTCGGTGTCCGGCAGGTGGGGCAGCGCGGCGATCACGACGTCGAATCCGTTGCGGGGCAGGAGTTTTCCGGCGCTCACGATCCGGTGTTTCGCCGTGCGCCGGGCCCGCAGGCCTTCGCCGGAGAACCAGTCGAGGTCCACGCCGCGGGGCACCACGGAGATCCGGTCGCGGGGCACGCCGAGCCGGACCAGCTCGAGCACCTCGTCCGAGCTGGCGGCGATGATCCGGCCGGCGCGCCGGCCGAGCATCCGCTCGAACCGGATCCGGTCGGCGAGGCCGGCGGGCCGCTCGCCCGGGTGCCGGTGTTCCACGCTGCCGAGCGTGGGAAAGGATTGCGTGAAGGGGATCCCGAGCTCGCCCGCTGCGAGGGCGGTCGCGATCCCGGTGACCCAGGAGTGCGCGTGGACCAGGTCGGGTGGATCCGCCTCCCACCGGTCTCGCACCGAGTCGCTGAACTCGCCGGTGAACGGCAGGAGGTCGGCTTCCGCGGCCCGGCGCGGCGGTCCGGCCGGCACGTGCACCACGCGGTACCCGGCCGCTGTGTCCACTTCGGACCGGACGCTCCGGGACGCGCGCCGGGTGTGGACGATCACCTCGTGGCCGGACTTGGTCATCGCGGAGGCCAGTTCGTCTACGTGGGTGGACCGGCCGCCGGCGGGGGCCTCCCCGGCGGTGGAGGGCGGCCCGGCGTGGTCCGACACCATCGCGATCTTCACGGTCGGCCGGTGCCGAGGTCGGCGCGGTCGACCTTGCGGTGGAACCGCATCCCGGTCAGACCGCCGAGGATCGCTCCGAGCAGGGCAACGACGAGGGCCACCGCCACGCCGATGATCGTCGTGATGGTCGCGGCGTCGTCGCTGACCGGCAGTTTCGGCAGCCCGCCGACGCGGCTCACGACGTCGAACCGGTCACCGGCGATGGCGGCGAGGATCGCGACGACGACGGTGATGACGATCGTCCAGACCCACACGGCGATGCCCTGCTTCACGCCGTTGAACCGGGCCATGCGCCCGGCGACGTAGCCGCCGCAGTAGTACGCGACCAGCAGGACGGCCGCGGCGACGACGGCGCTGACGACCCCCGCGGTCCGCGTCAAGTCGGAATTCTGCGCGGCCTGTCCGGCCACTTGCCCGCTGTCGCCGGTGAGGGACAGGCCGATCAGGCCACCGATGGCGGTGAGCAGGGCGAAGAGCAGGACGGCGGTGCCGATCGCGGTCAGCCAGCCGAAGAACGCCGAGCCCCACTTGATGCCCCCGAAGCGGTCCTTCTGCCGGTGGAGGACATCCCCGCGGGAAGGCCCGGGATCGGTGTCCGCCTCGAGCCGGTCTTGGTGATCGAGGTCGGTCCGGACGTCGTCCGGGTGCTGCCCGGGACTCGCGCGGCCGGTCAGCCGGTTTCGCACCGACGGCTCCCGTCGCGGGGAGTCCTGGGTGGTGGGGTGCGCAGCGCCGCGGCCGCGGGGGTCGTCGCCTTCGCGTTCAGTGGGCATGGTGGCTCCTTCGGTGGTCCGGTGACCGGCCGGGTCGACCGACCGCCCGGTCGGCGGATGACGGCAGGACGGCAGCTCCGAGTGCCGGGACCGGAGGCGAGCGGAAGATTAAAATCGCCGGCGCGGCTTTCGCGGACGTGCTCGAGAAGGCAACACCGGACCTCCGGGTGGCACTCGCCGTCGGACACCGGGGTCTGGGGCGTGTGACCGAGCCAGGAGTGGCTCTATACCGGGCGAATGCCCTCGACCCGCCCCCTCAAACATCGGCCCGGCCAGACCTGACCGCGGCCGCTTCGCCGTTTCCGGCGGCCGTCCCCGGGTAATCGCGCACTCCGGCAGCGAACGGAGAACGCCATGCCCACCCCCATCCGCACCGACCGGCCTTCCGCCGAGCGGCGACGCCGGAGCGGGCTCGTGCAGCTCGCCGCCCTGGTGCTCGGCGTGGTCTACCTCGTGCTCGGCGTTGCCGGGTTCTTCGTGCCCGGCAACGCCGGGTCGACGTCCGCCGGTCCTTTCGGCACCCACGCGACGCAGTACACGCTGCTGATCTTCAGCGTCAGTCCGCTCTTGAACGCCTTGCACACCCTCGTCGGCGTGGCGGGCGTGGTGGCCGCCCGCAAGGTCGGCAGCACCGCGATCTACGCGCTCGCCCTCGCCGTGGGGTTCGCCGGATTCAGCGCGTACAGCGTCCTGGTGCTCGGCTTCGGCACCGGCGACCGGTTCAACCTCAACTGGGCCGATGTGATCCTGCACCTGGTCACCATGGCCGGTGCCGCGGTGCTGGCGTACGCGGCGTTCCGGATCCGGCGGACCGAGGCCGCCGGATCCTGATCACACCGACGATCGCGCCAGGGCGGGCGACCCCCGGCCGGCCGGGCCCCAGGGCCGAAGACAGGAGATGCTCGTGAGCGTGGGTACCGAACGCGAGCCGATGGTCCGCCCGCCCGCACTGCGCACCGGGCAGGAAGCGTCGGCGAGCAACCTCGAACTGTTCTTCGACCTCGCCTACGTCCTGGTCGTGAACGAGCTCGCCGTCGCCTTCCTCAAGCACCTGACGTGGTCCGGGGTCGGCACGTTCGCGGCCCTGTTCATCGCCATCTGGATGTCCTGGGTGGGATTCACCCTCTACGCCAACCGGTTCGACACCGACGACGTCCTGTTCCGGATCGGCAAACTCGCCGCGACCTTGTCCATCGCCGGGTGCGCGGCGAGCGCCGCGACCGCGACCTCGTCGTTCTCCACGCCGTTCGCGGTGTGTTTCCTCGCCGGCCGGGTGATCCTGCTGGTGCTCCACGCCCGGGCGTGGAGGCACGTCCCCGACGCCCGGAGCACCATCAGCGTCTACCTCGTGACCATCGCGGTGAGCTCCCTGCTGTGGACCGTGTCGCTGGCTTTCGACGGACCGGCGCGGTACTGGCTGTGGGGCGCGGCGGTCGCCGTCGACGCCATCGGCCCGGTCATCGCCACCTGGCGCGACAACCACCTCCCGCTGCACATGGAACACCTCCCGGAGCGGTTCGGCCTCTTCGTGATCCTGGTCCTCGGGGAAGCGGTGGGCGGCGCGGCCATCGGCGTGCACGACGCCGAGTGGGGTGCCGCCGCGGTCGCTGTCGGGGTCGCCGGGTTCGTCATCGCGGCCGCGATGTGGTGGATCTACTTCGACACCGCCGCCGCCGTGGGGGCCGCCGCGTTGCGCCGGCGCGACGACGAATCCCGCGACGGCACGCCTGCCGACGAGCGGCACGACCTGTTCGTCTACGGCCACCTGCCGCTCGCCCTGGGCGTCGTCATGGCCGGCGTCGGCGTCGAAGAGCTCGTGCTGCACCCCGGGGCAGCGCTGCCGTCGGGGGGCGGCTGGGCCTTGGCCGCCGGCGTCGCCCTCTTCCTGACCGGAACCGCCCTCGTCCTCGGCGGCAGCAGCCGGTCCTGGCGGGCGATCTGGCCGTGGCCCGTCGCTGCTGTCCCGCTCGCGCCGGCCGCGGCCGCGTTCGGGCACCACCGAGCCCTGCTGCTCGTCGCGGGACTGGCACTGCTGTGTCTCGGCCTGGCCGTGCGAGGAACGGTCGTCCGCCGCAACGGTGGCTCGGACCCGGTGGCGCGGAAGACACCTCGTACCCCGGTCTAGGTCCTGACGATTCGGAGATCCCGAAGTCCTTCGCCACCTGCTTCAACCGGGCCTCGCCGCGGCGGGCTACGGCGACGACGTCCTCACGGAACTCACGGGGGTAGGGCTTGGGCACGGTGACATCCTTCAGGCGAGGCAGAAGCCTCACAGGTGAGGCGTCAACCAAACCCTGAGCAGACCCGGCAGTCTCACAGCCGTCGCAGGCCTCGACCCGTCCCGTCGATCCGCGTAAACCGTTGCGGTGAAACGTGTTTGTTCCTCCGGAAATCGTCAGTAGATGTTGGTGTCGGCGAACGAGCCCTCATGGCTGTTGATCTGGGCTCGGAGCGCGAGCTGGTCGAACACCCGGACCTCACGCACGATCCGGCCGTTCTGGACGAGGAACTGGGACACGCCGAGCAGGTCGACCGGCTGGCCGGTCAGGGGGCCGAACTCGGGGACCCCGCGGTACGAGCCCTTCATCACCCAGCACACCGCGATGCGGAGCCCCGCGTAGCGTTCGGCGTGGTGGGCCTGGACGTCGCGGACCTCGAACCGGGCGTCCGGGAACGGCGCGACCTGGCTGAGCAGGTCCCGCTGGTAACCGTCGGGGCGGAGCACGGTCCGGTCGCCCACCGTGTGCAGGAACAGGTCGCGGTGCATGAAGTCGGTGACCTTGTGCAGGCGCCGCGCGTTCCACACCTCCGCCAGGAACTCGAGCACCATCTCGCACTCGGGCCGGTGGTCGTCGGGGCGGGGCCCGCTGTCGCCGGCGGCCAGGACGTCGGCCGGAGCCGGCTGGGTCATGGAGCCCTCGTACCCGCGGAAGCGCAGCCCGCGCGCGACCTCGGCCGGGTCCAGCCCGAGCTGCAGGCAGTCGGCCAGGTCGTCGCGGACGACCCACTCTTCCACCATGCGGCCTCGCCGGTAGAGGCAGTTGGCGACGGTGCGCTTGCGGATGGGCGTGGGGACACCGCCGACGATGTGGGTGTCGCTGGAGAAGACGAGGTGGGAGCTGAGGAACGCGTCGTCGCCGCGGGCCTCCCAGACGACGTCCTCGGCCTGGCCCACGTGCTGCGGCACCTGGGCGATCCGCATCAGGCTGCCCTCGACGACGCCGTCCCGGCCGACGACCGTGCCGAGGCCGCCGTGGACGATCGAATCGGGTTCGTAGTTGTCGGCGATGTAGGAGATGTCGCGCTGGACCCAGATTCGGTCGGTCACTTCGCGGATGAAGTCGTCCGGGTCCTCGTAGGGCCGGTAGGCGACCGGATCGAGTGGCATGGTCTTCCTTCCGTGGAACAGGTCGGGCTCCGAGCACTGTATCCGTATGCATTTGCGACGGCAAGACGGGCGCGCGACCTGCGTCAGGGCCGGAATTCGGCGCTTGATCTCGGCGAACGGGGCGGAGTTGAAGCTTGACCCCCTGGTCGACGCGACCTACCGTGCCTCCCATACGTATGCAAGCGGGGCTCCCCCGCTGTGGCACAATGGAGGTGTCATGTCCATCGTCGCGCCGACCGCAGCCACGTCCGCCGGTACCGCCGGACGTCGGAAAGTGATCCGCCGCGCGATCGTCGCCGGCAGCATCGGCAACTTCGTCGAGCAGTTCGACTACGGGTTGTACGGCTACATGGCACCGGTCCTCGCCTCGTCGTTCTTCCCGGCGACCGACCGCACCGCGAGCGTGCTGAGCGCGTACGCGGTGATCGCCATCGCCTGCCTCGTGCGGCCGCTGGGCGGGACGCTCCTCGGCCGGTGGGGTGACCGGTTCGGCCGCAAGCGCATCCTCCTGTGGACGATCCTGTTCATGGGGATCTCGACGGCCCTGATCGGGGTCCTGCCCACCTACGGCCAGATCGGGCTGGCCGCGCCGATGATCCTGCTGGTGCTGAGGGTCGTGCAGGGCATGGTGGCGGGCGGCGAGTACGTCGGCGCGGTCGCGTTCGTCGTCGAGTGGGCGGAGCCGCGGCGCCGGGGCTTCTACACCTCGTTCGCGTCCAACAGCTGCTTCCTCGGCATCCTCGCCGGCGCCGGCGTGGCCGCGCTGATGAGCGCCGTGCTCGACGACGCGGCGTTGCACAGCTACGGCTGGCGGATCCCGTTCCTGGCGGTGCTGCCGCTGTGCCTGATCGGGGTCTGGCTGCGGCGCCGCATCGACGAGACGCCGGAGTTCATGGCCGCCACCGAGCACGGGACCAACGTCGTCGCGGCGCCGTTCCGGGAGGCGCTGCGGTCGCAGTGGCGGCCGATCCTCGTCTTCTGCGGCGCTTCGATCATGTTGGCGATCCTGTCCTACACCTGGGTCACCTTCTACCCGGAGTACCTGTCCGACAACCTGGGCCTGCCGAAGTCGGCGGCCTGGCTGTCGAACGCGATCTCGGTCGCCGTGCTCATCCCGCTGCTGCCGCTCGCCGGCGCGATCTCCGACCGCGTCGGCCGCAAGCCGATGCTGGTCGCCGGGGCGCTGTGCTGCATCTTCCTGGTACCGCTGGCGTTCTGGGTGGGCCAGACGGGCACCTTCGGGGGCGCGGTGGCCAGCCAGCTGATCTACATCGTCCCGGAGTTCTTCCTGACCGGCATCGTCACGGTCTGCGCGGCGGAGCTGTTCGCCACCCGGACCCGGTTCAGCGCCAGCTCGATCGCCTACAACAGCTCGTTCTCGATCTTCATGGGCATCACGCCGTTCGTCGCGACACTGCTGGTCTCGACGTTCGGCACGATCTACGCCGTGTGGGTCTACCTCGCGGTGGCCGCGGTGCTGGCGCTCGTGGTGATCACCGTGTTCATGAAGGAGACGTTCCGCAGCGAGCTCTCCGCCGACAAGTTCGCCCGCTGACGGCGTTCGGTCACGGCTCCGGCGGTCCCTGTGCGGGCAGGGGCCGCCGGTGTTCGAGCGTGGAGTTGCGCAGCAGCAGGTCCACGGCGAGCCGGGCGAGCTCCGCGGTGGCGGGGGAGAGCTGCGTGTGCTGCCGCCGGACCAGCGCGAACGTGTTGTGCAGGGGCGGGTCGAAGGTCGTGGTGTGCAGGCGCAGGCCTTCCGTGCGGAGGAGCCGTTCGGCCACCGCGCGGGAGAGGTACGTGTCGCCGACCCCGCGGGCGACCAGGTGCAGCGCGGCCTGGGCCTGCTCGACCTCGATGACCGGCTCGAGCCGCACCCCGGCGAGCTGGGCGCGCTCGGCGAGCTGCAGCCGGTCCGGGTCCGCCCAGCCGGCGTGCGCGTCGTAACAGACCAGCCGGCGCCCGGCCAGGGTGGTGATGTCCACCGGCGCCCCGACGTGGGCCGGATCGGCCGACACGTAGAGGACCTCGTCGCGCGCGAGCGGGGTGATCTCCAGCCCGGCGGGGGTGACCGGCAGGACGACGATGCCCGCCTCCAGGTCGCCGGCCGCGACAGCCTCGGCGACCAGCGCGGCGTTGACCCCGACCAGGCGGACCCGCACGGCCGGGTGCGCGGTGGCGAACCGCTCGCCGAGCTCCGCGAGCAGGTAGAAGTCCGCGTTGCGGAACAGGCCGAACGAGGCCACTCCGCCGGTCAAGCCCCGCACCGCTTTCACCGTGTCCTCGGCGTTCTCCGCCGCGCTCACGGTTTGCTGCGCGTGCGGCAGCAGCTGCACGCCCGCCGGGGTCAGAGCGAGCCGTCGCCCGCCCCGGTGGAACAGCTGCAGGCCGCACTCCTCCTCCAGCCGGCGCACCAGCTCCGAGATCGCCGCCTGGCTGTAGCCGAGCGCGGTTCCCGCGGCCGTGAACGAACCGAGCCGCGCCGTCGCGACCAGCGCTCGCAACTGCGTCAGTGTCACAAGGGAATCCTATAGCTCATCCAACGAAAGACAAGGTGGTCCTGTGGCAGTGACGGAACTAGCTTTCGGGGCATGTACTTCACCGAAGCCATCCAGCGTCGTTTCGCCGGCCGGTTCACGGCCGTCAAGCAGCCCGCGGCCGGGGGAGCCCCGGCCCAGCGCGACCCCGCGGTCATCGAGACGGTGACCCGCATGCTCGGCCGGATCCGCGCCGAGGGACTCGACGCCGTGACCCGGTACGCCGCCGAGCTCGACGGGTACGACGGCCGGCCGCTGGAGATCTCGCGCGAGGAGATGCGCCGCAGCGGCGAGTCGCTGCCCGGAGACCTCCGCGCGGCGATCGAGCTCGGCGCCGCCCGCACCGCCGCGTTCGCGAAGGCGTCCCGTGCCGCGCTGAAGGACCTCGAGGTGGAACTCGAGCCGGGGCTCGTCGCCGGGTACCGCCACGTCCCGGTGCAGCGCGTCGGCGCCTACCTCCCTGCGGGCCGGTTCCCGCTGACCGCGAGCGCGTTCATGACCGTCAACGTCGCCAAGGCCGCCGGGGTCCCCTCGGTCGTGGCGTGCACCCCGCCGCAACCGCACGGCGGCCCCAACCCCGCCGTGCTCTACGCCGCCTACGTGTCCGGAGTGGACCGCGTCTTCCTTCTCGGCGGTGTGCAGGCGCTGGCGGCGATGGCCCACGGCCTGGTCGGCGACGCCCCGGTGGACATGCTCGTCGGCGCGGGCAACGCGTTCGTGGCGGAGGCCAAGCGGCAGCTGTTCGGCACCGTCGCGATCGACCTGCTCGCGGGTCCGTCCGAGGTCGCCGTGATCGCCGACGAGACCGCCGATCCCGAGCTCGTCGCGGCCGACCTGCTCGGACAGGCCGAGCACGGGCCGGACTCGCCCGCGGCGCTCGTCACGACCAGCGCCGAGCTCGCGAGCCGGGTCGCCGCGGAGGTCGACCGTCAGCTCGCGACCCTGGCTACCGCGCCGATCGCGGGCCCGGCATGGCGCGACCACGGCTCGATCACCGTGGCGGCGGACCGGGAGACCGCGGCGGCGCTCATGGACGACCTCGCCCCGGAGCACCTGGAGATCCAGACCGCCGCCGACGACTGGTACCACTCGCACCTGACCGCCTACGGGTCCTTGTTCCTCGGGCCCTGGAGCACCGTCGCGTACTCCGACAAGGGCATGGCCGGGACGAACCACGTGCTGCCCACCGCGGGGGGCGCGCGCCACGGCGCGGGGCTGTCGGTGTCGCGGTTCCTCCGGCCCCTGACCTACCAGCGGGTCGGCCGCGAGGCCACCCCCGCCCTCGCGGACGCCGTCGAGGTCATCTCCGCCTCGGAGGGCATGGCGGCCCACCGTGCCACGGCCACGCTCCGCACGCAGCGGCTGGCCCTGCAGGAGGTCTGATGCCCCGGCCGCTCAGCCTGGCGCTCGCCCAGGTCCCCGGCCGGCCGGCCGGGGAACTCGGTGGGTTCGCCGAGCACGCGACCGCGACGCGGCACCGGTTCCCGGGCACCCGGCTGCTGGCCTACCCGGAGCTGCACCTGACGAGCGAGTCCGATGTGGACAGCGCGGAACCGCTCACGGACGGCCCGCGGCACCGGTGCTTCGCCGCACTCGCCGGGGATCTCGGGCTGTGGCTGTGCCCCGGCAGCGTCGCCGAACTCGGGACCGACGGCCACATTTACGACACCGCCGTCGTGTACTCACCCGAGGGTGCGCTGGCCGCCGCCTACCGGAAGGTCTTCCCGTGGCGTCCGCGCGAAGAGTTCCGGCCCGGCCGGGAGTTCGTGGTGTTCCCGATCCCGGGCGTCGGCCGCGTCGGGTTGTCGGTCTGCTACGACGCGTGGTTCCCCGAAACCACCCGGCACCTGGCCTGGCTGGGCGCCGAGCTGGTGCTCAACGTGGTCCGGACCGACACCGCCGATCGCGGCCAGGAGATCGTGCTCGCCCGCGCCAACGCGACCGTCAACCAGGTGTTCGTCGCGAGCGTCAACGCGAGCGGACCGACCGGGGTCGGGCACTCGGTGCTGGCGGGCCCCGAAGGACAGGTTCTCTTCGAGCTGCCGGGTGCGGGCTCCGGGGTGCTCGCGGCCGAGATCGACCTGGACGCGGTGACGACCGTGCGCCGGCACGGCAGCTTCGGCATCACGCGCGTGTGGAACCAGCTGCGGGAGGACGACCAGCCGATCCCGCTCCCGCTCTACGGGGGCGCCTTGACCCCGGCCGCCTGGGCCGAGGCCGAGCGGCGGCGGAGCGCGCCGGTGTGAGGGCCGGGTTTCACCGCGGCGCGTGCGTCCCCCGGGGCACCAGGGCCGGGGTGAACGTCACGCGGCGCGGCGCGTCCGATGCGGCACCCGAGAGGCGTTCGACCAGCAGGCCCGCGGCGGCCTGGGCCATGCCGTCGAGGTCGTGGCGGACGGTCGTGAGGTCGAACGTCTCCCAGGCGGCCATCGGCAGGTCGTCGAACCCGATGACGGTCAGGTCGCCGGGCACGGTGAGCCCCAGCCGCCGCGCGGCGTTCATCGCGCCGATCGCGATGACGTCGTTGCCGCAGAAGACCGCGGTGGGGCGGGAGCTGTCCGCCATCAGGTCGAGCAGCCCCTGGTACCCCGTGCCGTAGTCGAACGGGCCCCGGCGCACGCCGCGCCGCGGCAGGCCGACCCCGGCCTCGGAGAGGCCGTCGCGGAAGCCGAGCTCCCGGTCCCGGCCGGTGGTGGTGTCCGCCGGCCCGCCGATCAGGCCGACGTCGGTGTGGCCGAGGCGCACGAGCTCCTCGGCGACGAGCCGGCCGCCGGCCTCGTTGTCCACGACCGCGGCGTCGGCCTTGTCGTTGCCGGTCTCCCGGTTGAGGAAGACGAACGGCAGCCCGCGGCGGGTCAGCTCGGCGGGCAGGGTGGAGCCGATCAGCGCGGTCGTGAGCACCACGCCGTCGATCGAGCGGTCGAGCAGCCGCTCGGTCTCCAGCGCGGTCTCGCTGCGCTCGGTCAGCAGCATCATCCGGTACCCGCGCCGCTCGAGCTCGTCGTGCAGGGGGCCGATCAGGTGCGGGTAGAAGGGGTTGGTCAGGTCGGTGACCACCACCCCGATGCGGCGGGTCGAGCGCGTGGACAGGCTGCGGCCCGCCTCGCTCGGCACGTAGCCCAGCGCCTCCGCCGCTTCGCGCACCCGCGCGCGCGTGGCCTCCGAGACCCGGTGATCCCCGCGCAGCGCACGGGAAACCGTGGGCTGGGAGACTCCGGCGAGCCGGGCCACGTCATGGCTCGTGATGGACATCGGCGGCCTTTCCGGCGGTGGGCTGTGCATACGCATCCTAGCTGAACTTCCGCGGAAGAGAGCTTGACACGCGGGTGTTCGCGATGCTGTCATGCATACGTATTAACAACAACTTTCCGGAGGTTGTCATGGTCAGCGGCGAAGGGTGGGTCCCGGCTGAGGAGCTGCAGCGGCGGACGATCCGGCGGAGCGACTTCGTGTCCTGCAACCAGGCGTTCATCGACTGCCGGACGCCGGGCTCGGACCGCAAGGAGAACTATTCGATGATCGGCCCGGGGGTGACCCAGAACCCGAACCAGGTCGTGAACCTGCGCGAGCCGCACGGGTTCAACATCGGCGCCGCCGCGATGCCACAAGGCATCACCAACAACCTGCACCTGCACTTCACCGCCGAGGTGTTCCTCTGCTTCCGCGGCGAGTTCCTGCTCCGCTGGGGCGCCGACGGCGACGAGGGCGAGCTGGTGCTCCGCGAGGGCGACATCGCCTCGATCCCGACGTGGATCTTCCGCGGCTTCACCAACATCGGCCCCGACGACGGGTGGCTGTTCACCGTCCTCGGGCACGACGACACCGGCGGGATCATCTGGGGCCCGTCGGTGCTGCGGGAAGCCGAAGGGCACGGCCTGCACCTCACCGCGGACAACCGGCTCGTCGACACCCAGGCGGGCGACGAGGTGCCGGACCCGGCCGAGCTGGTCCGCCCGATGGCCGCCGACGACATCGCCGCGCTGCCGTCCTACGACGCGGCGAAGCTGCGCCGGCGGGTGGCGACCACCGGCGACCTCCAGTGGTCGGCGCGGGCCCTGCTGGGGAGTGTGCTGCCCGGCGGGCGCGCCGAGCTGGCCCCGGTGATCGGCTTCGGCATGACCGAGGACCGCGACCAGGAACCGCGGATCTACCAGCCGCACGGGCACAACGTGGCCTGGCTGCGCGCCGCGCCGGGGGAGGGCGTGCCGCTCCACCGCCACGACGAGACCCAGGTCCTGCTGGTGAAGGACGGCGAATGGGAGGTCACGCTCAACCGGCACGACGAGGTGAGCGTCCGCCTCGGGCCGTGGGACATGCTGTCCGTGCCGCGCGGGGCGTGGCGCAGTGTCCGCAACGTCTCCGACGACACGGCGAGCCTGCTCGTCGTCAACAGCGGGGACGGGCGCGTGCGCCTGGAGTGGGACGAGGAGGTCGTCAAGGCGGCCGCCGACGCCGGGGTGGGCGTGGACCCCAACGGCTACCTGGCGCCCTTCCACCTGCTGCCGCGGCCGGCCGGGCGGTGACGCCGCCGCCGGTGGTGCTGGTCCCCGGGATGCTCTGCGACGCCGGCCTGTGGGCCGGCGTCGAGCCGCACCTCCCGGGACCGGTGGTGCACGCGGCGATCACCGCCCCGCACCTCGGCGGCATGGCCGAGCAGATCCTCGCCGCGGTGGACGGGCCGTTCGTGCTCGCCGGGCTGAGCCTCGGCGCGATCGCCGGGTTCGAGGTCGCCCGCCGCGCACCCGGAAGGCTGGCCGGGCTCTGCGCCGTGTCGACCAACGCCGGCGCGCCCACCCCGGAGCAGCTGGCCGGCTGGGCGGAGCTCGACCGCCGCACCGCCCGCGGTGACTTCGAAGCGGCCGTGACCGAACGGATCCTGCCGGCGATGTTCGCCGAGCCGGATGCCGTGCCGCACCAAGCTTTCCTGGACATGGCCCGGCGGGTGGGGCCGGCCGTGTTCCGCGCCCAGCTGGCCGCCCAGGCCACCCGGCGCGACGCCCACGACGCGCTCGCGGGTTTGTCATGCCCGGTCCTGGTGCTCTGCGGCGAGCGGGACGCGCTCTGCCCGCCGGCCTTCCACCACACCATCGCCGCGCACGCGCGCGACGCCACCCTCCAGGTGCTCCCGGACGCCGGGCACCTCCTGACGCTCGAGGCACCGGCCGCCGCGGCCACCGTGCTGCGCGACTGGCTCGCACCCATCCACTGAAGGAGATCCCATGCCGAAGGTCCTGAAGTCCGCCGTCCCCGCCGAGCAGGTCGCGGCCGGGCGGGACGACGTCGCCGAGCGCGTCCGCGCGATCATCGCCGACATCCGGGAGCGCGGTGATGCCGCGGTCCGCGACTACTCGGCGAAGTTCGACTCGTGGTCGCCCGAGTCGTTCCGCGTTTCCCCGGAGCAGGTCGAGGAGATCCTCGCCCGGGTGCCCGCCCAGGTGCTGGCGGACATCCGGTTCGTGCAGGACCAGGTGCGCACCTTCGCGCAGCACCAGCGCGACTCGCTCAAGGAGTTCGAAGTCGAAACCCTGCCGGGAGTCCACTTGGGACAGAAGCACGTCCCGGTGGCCGCGGCGGGGGCCTACGTCCCCGGCGGCCGGTACCCGCTCACCGCGTCGGCGCACATGACGATCGTGACCGCGAAGGTCGCCGGCGTGCCCCGGGTGGCCGCGTGCACCCCGCCGATCCGCGGCGAGGTGCCGGACGCCACCGTCGCCGCCATGCACCTGGCGGGCGCCGACGAGATCTACCTGCTCGGCGGGGTGCAGGCCGTGGCCGCCCTCGCCGCCGGCACCGAGACGATCGGGCGGGTCGACCTGATCGCCGGCCCGGGCAACGCCTACGTCGCCGAGGCCAAGCGGCAGCTGTTCGGCGAGGTCGGCATCGACCTGTTCGCCGGGCCGACCGAGGTGCTGATCGTCGCCGACCACACGGCCGACCCGTTCGTCGTCGCGGTGGACCTGCTGTCGCAGGCCGAGCACGGGCCGGACTCGCCGGCGGTGCTGATCACGACGTCCGCCGGCCTCGCGCGGGAGGTGCTCGACCACGTCGAGGCGCTGCTGCCCGGGATGCCCACCCGCGACTTCGCGGAGCCGGCGTGGCGCGACCACGGTGAGATCCACGTGGTCGACTCCGTCGACGAGGCGTTCGCCCTGGCCGACACGTACGCGTCCGAGCACGTCCAGGTGCTCACCGAGCAGCCGCGGCAGGCGCTGGAGAAGATGCGCGACTACGGCGCTCTGTTCCTCGGCCCGGGCACCTGCGTGTCCTACGGCGACAAGGTGATCGGCACCAACCACGTCCTGCCCACGCGGGGCGCCGCCCGGTACACGGGCGGGCTCTGGGTCGGCAAGTACCTGAAGACCGTCACCTACCAGGAGGTCACGAGCAGCGAGTCGAGCGTGCGGCTCGGCGAGGTCTGCGGGCGCGCCGCGCGGGTCGAGCTGTTCGAGGGCCACGCCCGCTCGGGCGACGTCCGTGCGGCCGAGTTCCGCCGGGGCGAGCTGTCGTGGAACCCGGCGTGACGGGTCCGCTCGCGGGCCGCACCGCGCTCGTCACCGGCGGGGGCAACGGCCTGGGCCGCGCCATCGCCGGGGCGCTCTCGGGCGCGGGCGCCCGGGTCGTGGTGACCGGGCGCAACAAGGTGACCCTCGACGAGACGGTGGCGGCGCTGCCGGGGCCGGGCCGGGCCGCGGTGTGCGACGTGGCCGACCCGGACTCGGTGACCGCGCTGGCGGCGGAGCTGGCGGACGAGGAGATTTCGGTGCTGGTCAACAACGCCGGCGTCGCGGGACCGGTCGCGGAGCTGGTCGACGTCGAGCCGGCCGAGTGGGACGAGGTCTTCGCCGTCAACGTGCGCGGGGTGTACCTGGTCTGCCGGGCCTTCCTGCCCGCCATGACCGCGCGGCGCGCGGGCGACGTCGTCAACATCGCGTCGGTGAGCGGGAAGCGGCCACTGCTGCGGCGGACGCCGTACTGCGCGTCCAAGATGGCGGTGCTCGGATTGACGGCCACGCTCGCGGGTGAGGTGGGACCGCTCGGGGTGTCAGTGAACTCGCTGTCGCCGGGGCCGGTCGAGGGGCCGCGGATGGACCGCAACTTCCGGCTGGAGGCCGAGCGCACCGGCGTGACCTACGACGAGGCGGAGCGGGCGTTCACGAGCCGCGCGGCGCTCGGCCGGATGGTGACGGAGTCCGAGGTGGCGGCCGCCGTGCTCGCGATGCTGCAGATGCCGGGGCTGTGCGCCGCCGACATCGACCTGTCGGCGGGGATGGTGGCTCGGTGAGCACGCTGAAACACCGGTTGCGCGCGGGGGAGCGGCTGCTCGGCGGGCTGCTGCGGCTGCCGTCGGAGCCGCTCGTCGAGCTGGCCGGCGTGGCCGGGCTGGACTTCGTGGTGCTCGACTGCGAGCACGGGCCCGCCGATCTGGTGCCGGTGCAGCAGCACGTCGTAGCGGCCCAGGCGCACGGACTCGGCGTGCTGGTCCGGGTCGGGGCGGCCGAGCCCGCGCTGGTGCTCCGGGTGCTCGACCTGGGGGCGGACGGGGTGATCGTGCCGCACGTCGACACCGCGGACCAGGCCCGCTCCGCCGTCTCCGCCGCGCACTACCCGCCCCTGGGCGAGCGGGGTTTCGCAACGTACAGCCGAGCCGGCCGGTTCGGCGCGCGCGGTGTCGCGGACCACCTGGAACACGCCGCGGAGACGACGATCGTCGTGCCGATGATCGAGACACCCGCGGCGTGCGCCGCGGCCCCGGAAATCCTCGCGGTGCCGGGCGTCGACGCGGTCCTCGTGGGGCCGGCCGACCTGTCCGTCGCCATGGGACTCACCGGCGGCGCCTCCGAGCCCCGGGTCGCCCGCGCCGCGGCGGAGGTCGCGCGGGAGGCGGAGCGGGCGGCCAAGCCGATGATGAGCATCGTGGGAACCGTGGACCAGGCCCGGCAGGCCCCGCCGGGCGCGGTGGTCTACAACCTGGCGCACGTGCTGCTTCACACGTTCTCGGGCCTCACCGCAGCGCGGCCCCGCCCGGCGGGACGAGCCTGACGGTTCCTCGTCTCCGGTCGGTGAGCCGTCGGCGACGCAACGCCTCCACCCACCGGGCCCTCGCGTCCAACCGGCTCAACGAACTCAACGACGTTGTGACCAGCACAGGCGATGACCCGGAGCTGGAAGCGGCCGCGGCCGTCGACACCTGTCGCGGGTCGGTGGACTACTGGTTCGCGTGGAACCGGTACTGGGAAGCCGACCGTGGGGCACGTCCACCAGGGTGTAGCGGGCGTGAACGGTGACGTGAAGGTGCCGCTGTTCACCACCGCCGTCCCGGAGAACATCTTCGCCGTCGCGGGCTCCGTCCCCTCGGTCTCGCGCGACGTCACGTCCGCCATCCAGGCGAAGCCGTCCGGGTTCTACACCAACCTGCACACGGCCGACGAACTGCTGGACGTCGGACGTTTGGACGACCTGGTCGGCTTCGGCGTGGGGCTGCTACACGCCGTACCGCGCGGCCGCCCCGGTGCCGGACGCCAATGGCCGACACCGACGACGGCTACTACCGCTGCTCGATCAAGCCGGCCGCAGGGACGGCCGCGACGACGGCGATGAACGTTCGATGTGACGTCGATGGCAACCGCGGCCAACTGCGCGTCGGACCTGTCCTGACCGGAATGCCATGTTGATCGGGTCGGTCACGGACGAAGGAACGCTCAGAACGGCGTTACGCAGCCCGGCTGACAAGGTTGCGACGGCGCGGCCGGTGAGCGGACGATTCCCCCTAACGGTCGTTGAGGAGGATGCAGTGGGGGGGTTCTCGGCGCGTGTGGCCGCGGAACAAGCGCGGGAATACCTTCTCGGCAGTGATGTCGGTCCGGATACGGCTGTGGTCACTGTCGGGCAGTGACTGGATATCTGGTTGGAGATGCGCCATAATCTGAGCTTCTCCACTCGGCGGCGGGTCTGCCCAGACTTCGGTTGACACCGGAGCTGACTATTTCTCAGGCCGCTGACGCGGTCGTGTAGATGGTCTCAAACTCGACCGGGGTGAGCTTGCCCAGCCCTCGTTGCCGGCGTTTGCGGTGGTACTTCGTCTCGATCCAGGACACGATCGCCAACCGGAGCTCCTCGCGGGTGCGCCAGCGCCGTGTGTCGAGAACATTCTTTTGCAGCAACGAAAAGAACGACTCCATCGCGGCGTTGTCACCGCAGGCGCCGACCCGGCCCATCGACCCGGTCAGCCCATGGCTGCGCAGCAGGCGCTGGTAGGCCGCTGACCGGAATTGGGCGCCGCGGTCGGAGTGGACGACCGTGCCGGCTGGGTCGCGGAGCGCGATCGCGTTGCGCAGCGCGCTGGGGGCGAGTGAGGCTCGCATGTGCGAGGCGATGGAGTATCCGACGATCTTGTCGGAGTAGCAGTCCTTGACCGCACACAGGTACAGCTTGCCCTCACCGGTGGGATGCTCGGTGATGTCGGTCAACCACGTCACGTTCGGTGCGTCGGCGGTGAAGTTCCGGCGGATGAGGTCGTCGTGCACCGGCGGCCCCGCCTTACGCCGGCGTGAATCTCGAGCGCGGCGTTGATCAGATACGCGTCGTCGACGTCCCGCTGCGAGACCGGAGCTGCGCACCACTGGTAGTAGGCCTGCCGGGAGATCCCCAGCACCCGGCACGTCACCGCGACCGACACCCGCACGGGGGCGTCGGCCGCGGCCAGGTCACGGACGAGCGGGAAGGCTATTTTCCCGGCAGGTTGCCCTGAGCCAGGTAGGCCGCGGCCTTGCGCAGGACCTCGTTCTCCTGCTCCAGCAGCCGGTTGCGCTTGCGTAGTTCCCGCAGCTCGGCGGACTCTTCGCGGGTCACTCCGGGCCGCTTGCCGTCCTCGACGTCAGCCGCGCGCAACCAGTTCGCCGGACATCCCTCGGAGATCCCGAAGTCCTTGGCGACCTGCTTCAACGGGGCCTCACCACGACGGGCGACGGCGATCACGTCTTCGCGGAACTCACGGGGTAGGGCTTGGGCACGGTGACATCCTCTCAAGCGAGGCCGAAGCCTCACACGTCAGGTGTCAACCAAACCCTGGGCAGACCCGTCCTCGTCGCGGAAGGCCGCCACCACGCATTTGACCGCACTGCTAGCCGTCTTCGGGGCGACGACGACGCTGCCACCGATCGTCATCTCCGGCTTGAGCGGAATCGCTCGGATGCGGGTCGAGCGAATCTCGGCTATCTGGTCGGCCGGTAATACCGTCCAGCTCTGTGGCTCCGAGCCGACTTCGACGATCGTGTCCTGGAGCGTGCCCGTCGGCCGGCCGGCCCTCGGGTGCAGCCCGGTGCTGTGCAAAGCCGAGACCACAGCGTCGTGCAGCAGTGGGTCGTACTCGCGAGCCGGGACGCGCAGCGTGTCGTCGGCCAGCTCGGCCAAGCCGACGGCCTCCTGCTCCGCGGCCGGGTGGTGCCGGGACACCACCGCGAACAGGCGCTCGCTCCACGTCGGCAGCACCTCCAACCCGGGTACGGAACGCACGCCTCGAATCAACGCCAGGTCGAGGTCACCTTGCCCGAGTGCGTCGAGCCGCGCTTCGACCGGTAGATCCACCAGCACGACGTCGAACTCCGGCGCCCGGCCGCGGAGAGCGTCGATTCCACGTTCCAGCCGGGCCGTCATGCCGGCGGCGGTGCCGATGCGCACGGTCGCCATGACCTGCTGCGCCGCGATCCGCACCTGGCCGGCCGCGGCGAGCGTGCCGCGCGCCGCGTCGAGCACGCGTTGCCCGGCCGCGGTGAGCCGGACCCGCCGGGGCGACCGGTCGAGCAGCCGAACCCCGAGTTCCCGCTCCAGCCGGGCGATCTGCTGGCTGACGGCCGGTTGCGCGACGTGCAGACGCTCGGCCGCCCGGCCGAAGTGCAGCTCTTCAGCGACGGCGACGAAATAGCGCAGCGCCCGCAACTCCACGGTCCCGCCCTCGGCCGATCTCGACAATAAGGCGAGCTTATCGCAGCACGTGCCGATTGGCGCTGGTTCGCGCCGCCAACCGATGCTGAAGTCGTGATCATGACAATCGAACTGGGACCGCTCGGCGCCTATCTGACCGCCGCCGAGGCGACCGCGGCGGACGCCGTCGCGCTGGAGGCAGCCGGCTACGACGCCATCTGGGTGGCCGCGTCGCCGACTGCGGATCTCCTCACGGCGGAGCGGCTGCTCGACGCCACCAACCGGATCGTGGTCGGCACCAGCGTGCTCAACGTGTGGCAGGAAGACGCGGAGGAGGTCGCGGATTCCTACCACCGGATCGCCGGGAAACACACCGACCGGCTCCTCGTCGGCATCAGCGCCGGCCACCGCGAGATCGACGCCGGGTACGCGTCCCCGCTGGCGAAGGTGGCGAGCTATCTGGACACCCTCACCGCGGCTGGTGTGCCCGCCGACCGCGTGCTGCTGGCCGCGCTCGGCCCCAGGATGCTCCGGCTGGCCGCCGACCGCGTCGCGGGCACACTCACGCTCCAGGTGACGCCCGAACACACCCGCCGCGCGAGGGAGGCCCTCGGACCGGACAAACTGGTGGTGCCCGGCCACGGCGTCATGCTGGACACCGACGCCGAACGGGCTCGGGCGGCCGCCAGGGCTGGTGTGCTCCCATGCTCGGTATCGCCAATTACGCCAACAACCTCAGGCGGATCGGCTACACCGACGAGGACCTCACCGCCCCCTTCGACGACCGGTTGATCGACGCGCTCGTGCTGCACGGCGACGCGACGGCCGTAGCGGCCGGCATCGACGCGGAACTGGCGGCGGGGGCGAACAACGTCGGCCTGCACGCGATGGGCGAAGACGCGATCGGCGTTTTGCGCGCAATCGCCGAGGCTGTTCGCGTCGAGAAGGTGCTGCGGATGTAGGCCGCGCTCACCAGTTTGCCCGGCGGTGGCGGCGCGTCCGGCCGATCATTGCGGAACGCGCGATTCCCGGCGTACCAGCCGACGCGGCACAACCGGCGCCGGCAGGCCGACCGCTTCGGAGTACTCGCCGCGAACAGCGAAGCGGTGGGGGTGACCGTCCCGGCCGGCCTACAGATTCCAGGCCGATGTCTCCCAGCCGTGTCCCGTTCTTCGCCATTTCCGCACGTTCGGCGCGGCACGCAGGCGGCGCCGGCCTGCTGCCTCGCGGGAGCTCAGTGGAGTACTTGCTGCGCACCGAGCGCCAGTCGAGTGGGCTTCCAGAGCTGCGGGTGATCAGCAGTTCCCGAAGTGGTTGTCCGCCGCCCAGCCGGTGTTGGCCCAGGACTGCGCCGGCGCAGGCGTGAAGCCGGGGAACAGCTTCGCCAGTTCGGCGAGCAGCCAGCCGGTGAAGCGGGCGGCGCCCTGCGGGCAGGTGTGGATCCCGTCGGCGCTGCGGTCCGCCTTGCCGTTCTTGTCCTGCTGGTAGGTGCTGCCCCACACCGCGACCGCGTCAAGCACGGTGGCCTTGCCCGAGGACGCGACTGCCCGGGCGGCGTCGGGCGCGCGGTTCAGGTCGGCCATGTGCGGCTCGTAGAAGTCGTCGGGCTTGATCGGCGGCGTGGTGACGAAGACCAGTTTCGCGCCGGCGCCGGTCACGGTCGTCAACAGCTTTCCGTAGCCGGACTGTTGTTCTTCCTCACTGCCCCAGTCGTAGGTGGTGAGCTGGTACACGACGACAGCGGGGTGGGCGGAGGTGATCTGCCCAGGCAGCTTCCGCCAGTTCTCCTCGGAGAACGGTCCGACGACGTTTCCGCCGCCGTCGGCGGCGATCGACTGGAACTCGACGCCGCTCGCCTTGAACGCGGCGGCCAGGGGCAGTGCCTCGCCCGCGGCGACGGAGTCGCCGAGGAAGAGCACCTTGGCCGGTCCCGAGCCGGCCACCGGTACGGACGTCCCGGTCGTCGTGGTGGTCCCGCCGGAGCAGGCGGTGGTCAGCAGGAGCAGTCCGGCCAGGCCGAGGACGGCAATTCGTGACGTGGTCATGGCTTCGACGGTGCCGCCGCCGTGTCCCCGCGGTTCCACCGCCTTGTCGCGGTCGTGTCGCAAGAAGCCGCCGAGCCGGCCCACGATGTCCATACTGGACGCGTGGCGGCGATTCTGCTGATCGAAGACGACCCCCTGCTCCGGCGCGGGCTCCAGCTCGCGCTGGGCCGGCACGGTCACGCCGTCCGCACGGCGGAGACCGGCGAGGACGGCCTGCGCGAGTTCCGCTCGGCCACGCCGGACCTGGTGGTGCTCGACCTGATGCTGCCGGGTATCGACGGGTTCGAGGTCTGCCGCGGCATCCGGGCGGTCGGGTCGGTGCCGGTGATCATGCTGACCGCGCGCGGCGACGACTTCGACGTCGTCGGCGGCCTGTCGGCGGGCGCGGACGACTACGTCGTCAAGCCGGCGCAGCCCGCCGTGCTCGACGCCCGGATCCGCGCGGTGCTGCGCCGCGGCACGAGCTCCCCGGACGGTGTGCGGGTGCACCGCGACCTGCGCATCGACATCACGTCGCTGACGGTGTCGGCGCGCGGGGAGCCGGTTCCGCTGACGCCGACGGAGCTGCGGCTGCTGCTGACGTTGTCCCGGGCTCCCGGCCGGGTGTTCAGCCGGCAGCAGCTGCTGGAAGAGGTGTGGGAACACGATTACCTCGGCGACTCGCGGTTGGTCGACAACTGCGTGCAGCGGTTGCGGGCGAAGATCGAGGCCGATCCGGCGACCCCGGAGTACGTGCAGACGGTGCGGGGGTTCGGCTACCGCTTCGGACCGGTATGAGGACCTGCTTGCCAGGGTCCGGACGTCGAACACCGCGGCTTCGGCCGCGGGGACTGCGCGCCCGGCTGGTCGTCGCGTTCGTCCTGGTGACCGTGCTCGGTGCCGCGGCGGCGGCCTGGTCGAGCGCCGGATCGGCGAGCACCGCGCTGGTGACTTCGACGCAGCAGCGGATCACCGAGGGCCTCGCCGGCCGGCTCGGCGCGATCACCCCGCAGCTGACCTATCCGCCGGACCAGGACGCGCTCGATCGGCTCCGGACCGCGGCCGGTGCGAACGCCGTGGTGACCTACCGGGACCTGCGGTCTGCGGACGGCACCGGCACCGACCTGGTCCCCGACGGCCTGCGCGCCGCCGTGCGCAGCCGGAACCGGCTCGTTGCGCAGCGGATCGAGGCAGGGGGCAGGCCATGGCTGGTGGTCGGCACGCCCATCATGATCACCGCACCGGACGGGGCACGAACCCCGTCCGGCATCGAGGTGTATTCCGTGCAGGATCTCGCCGACGTCGAGCAGCAGGTCGACGGCCTCGCCAGGTCCGCGGTCGTCACCGCCGCGGTGGCGCTGCCGCTGGCGGTGCTGCTGGCCCTGCTGGCCGCGGGCAGCGTGCTCCGCCCGGTGCGCGAGCTGCGCGACACGGCGCGCCGGCTGGCCGGCGGCGACCTGGACGCGCGGTCGCCACCGCGGGGCGCCGACGAGCTGGCCGACCTGACCGGCACCGTCAACGAGATGGCCGAGTCGGTGCAGACGTCGATGGTGGCGATGGACCGGATGCAGGCGGAGGCCCGACGGTTCGCCGCTGACGTCTCGCACGAGCTGCGCACCCCGCTGAGCACGCTGACGGCGGTGGTGGAGGTCCTGGCGACCACGGCAGACGGGATGGAGGCGGACGCCAGGGAGTCCGCGCAGCTGGCGATCGTCGAGACGCACCGGCTGGTCCGGCTCGTGGAGGACCTGATGGAGGTCGCCCGCTTGGACGCCGGCACCGCGCAGCTGCGGGCGGAGGAGGTCGATGTGACCGGCGCCGTGCGGGACTCCCTGGGCGCCCGCGGCTGGCTGGACCGGGTCGACCTGGTGGCACCAGGCGGGATCCGGCTGCGGCTGGATCGGCGCCGGCTGGACGTCGTCGTGGCCAACCTCGTCGGCAACGCGCTGCGGCACGGGGAGCCACCGGTGCGGCTCGCCGTCTCGGGGTCGCGGGAGGAGGTGCGGATCGAAGTCACCGACCACGGCCCGGGACTACCCGAAAACGTGCTGCCACACGTGTTCGACCGCTTCTACAAGGCCGACGCCGCGCGCACCCGCACCCCGGGCAGCGGGCTCGGGCTGGCGATCGCGCTGGAGAACGCCCGCCTGCACGGCGGCGACCTCACCGCGGGCAACGCCGACGGCGGCGGCGCGCGGTTCGTCCTGTCCCTGCCGCGGAATCGGGAGGACCTGTGAAACGGATCTGGCCGGCGCTGGCGGTGTTCCTGCTGGCGGGCTGCGGGGTCCGGCCCTCGGACGTGGCCGACGGGGGCGAGGCTCCGACCGGCGTGGCGCCGGGGATGACGCTGTACCTCGTCGACGCGCACGAGCAGCTCCGGCCCGAGCTGCGGAAAACCGGTCACCTGGGCTCGATCTCCGACGCGCTGGCGCTGCTGCTGAGCGTGCCCGGCGGCTCGGACCCGCACACGGAGATAGCTCCGACACCGGTGACAAGGGTCTACGTGACGCCCACGACCGGCGTGCTCCAGTTGTCGGTGCCGCTGACGATCGACGACGTGACCCCGCTGGGCATCGACCAGATCGTGTGCACCGCGCTGGGTGTCCACGTGCAGGTCGGCGGGGACCGGCGCACGAAGGTGCAGGTCCGCTTCGTCCAGTCCACCCCGGAGTCGGACAAGGTGCGGACCTGTCCGCTGATCACAGCCCGGTGATGTCGATGACGGGTGGGGCCGGGGCGGGCAGCACCGCCCACAGCACGGCCGTCCCGGCCATGACCGCGGTGAACGCCAGCACCCCGCTCCGGCCCCTGGCCCACCGGGCCCGAAACCGGATCGGGTCCTCGAGCAGGTACTTCGACAGCGTGGCCACGCCGATGGCCACCGCGAGCACCGCCATCGCGCGGAGCCGGCCGTCCAGCCCGGTCCGTTCCGGGGAAAGCAGCACGAATACGGGCCAGTGCCACAGGTACAGGCTGTAGGAGATCAGCCCGAACCACCGCAGTGGCGCCCAGGCCAGGGCTTTCGCCACCCATGTCGCCGGGGCTCGCGCACAGAGCCCGATCAGCAGCGCGGCGGCCAGCGAGTGTGCGAACAGCCCGCCCGTGAACAGCCACCGCGAGTTCGTCCCGTCGGTGAACGACCACGAGATGCCGATACCGGCCGCGAGCAGCGCAGCGACGGCGCACGACCACCGGCCGGTCGCCCGGGCCACCGCGGCCTGCACCGGCCCGGTGGCGATGACCGCGCCGAGCAGCAGGGAGAACGCCCGGGTGTCGGTGCCGGTGTAGACCCGGCTCGGATCGGCCGGGTCGACGAGCGTGATCATCAGGACCAGCGAGCCGACCGAGGCCGTTGTCGCGACCACCGCGACCCAGCCCGCGACCCGTCGCGCGTACCGGGCGATGATCAGCAGCACCGGCGGCCACACGAGGTAGAACTGCTCCTCGACCGCGATGCTCCACAGGTGTTCGAAGACCCGTTGCGACCCGAAGCGGTCCCAGTAGCCCGCCGACTCGGCGAGGAGGTGCCAGTTGAGCAGGTTCAGCTGCACCCACGGGCCGTCGTCAAGGGTCGTCCGCGCCAGGTCCGGCGGGCCTGCCGCCCACACCAGCACGGTCACCCCGCCGAGCACGGTCACCAGCGCGGGCAGCAGGCGGCGCATGCGACGGCCCCAGAACGCAACCAGCGAGACGGCACCGGTTGCGTCGATCTCCCGCAGCAGCAGATCGGTGATCAGGTAGCCGGATAGGGCGAAGAACAGGTCCACCCCGAGAAAACCACCGGGCAGGAGACCGGCGTGGAACAACAGCACGCCGAGGATCGCGACCCCGCGCAACCCGTCCAAGGCGGGCAGGTGCGGCCGGCGCCCACCGGCGAACCGAGCGGCCTCGGTCGGCTGAACTTGCTTCATGGCGCCGACTGTGCCGCGCCCGTGTCGGCGTGCGGTCCCGGTGGCGTCGCAGCCCGGTCCCAGCCGGCGTCCCGCCGAACAAGGCAAGCGAGGAGGGAGCGGGTGTGGCCACGAGCGTCGATTCCGTTGCCGGCCGGTTGCCGCGCAGCCTGGCGCCCTGGTGAGTGCCACCCGGGACGAAGGCCCCGGGCTGCTGCCTTTCGTCAGGACCGCCGGGATTGCGGCTCGTCAGCAGGCCAGAGCACCTTGCCGTGCCGGACGGGGGCTTCCCGCCGGGTCGGCGTCGGCGGTGAACGAGGTGAAGGCGAACAGGACGCTCCAGCCGGCTGGTGACGGGACCAGGCTTACGCGGTGATCCGCCTCGAACTCGCCGATGGCTCGGTCCGGGAAACGCGGGTCGACGTGCCGCGCGGGAACTGTCGAGCGCCGCTCTCGGACGCGGAACCGGAGGCGAAGCTCAAGGACTGCGTCCGCTACTCGGGATTGGCTTCGCCGCTTTGGAACCGTAATGGTGCGGCGGGTCTGTGATTGCGGGCCTGGGCCGACCGGGCCCGCGTGCCGCCGCCGAGGGAGCGGCGACACGCAGCGCCCCTCACCGCCGTACCGACTCCGGCAGCACGGCGAGCGCCCAGTCGTAGGCGGTCTCGTGGCTTTCGCGGAGCGGCAGCGCCGGTACGTCGACCTCGATCATGAGATCGCCGTCGAAGCGGTCCGGCAGCGCGGCGAGACATCCGGCGAGGTCGAGCCGACCGCGCCCCGGCTCGGCCCAGAGCCGCCCTGGACGGGTCGCGCGCCGGTAGTCCGGTTCGTCGGTGGCGGCACCGGTGATACGTGCCGTGAACAGGTCCTTGATGTGCACGGCCACGATCCGGTCGGCGTAGGCCCGCAGGAACGACGGCACGTCCACGCCGGCCCAGGCCAGGTGTCCGACGTTGGGCCCGAAGGCGAGCAGATCGGGCCCGATGTCGCCCAGCACGGTGCGGACTTCGTGCTCGGTCTCCACCCAGCCGCCTACGTGCTGGTGCAGCGCCGCCGTGACACCTTCGCTGCGCATCGCCGCGCACGCCTGCCCGACTCCGTCGACCACCGCGGCAAGTCTGCCCGCGGTGCATCCCGCACCGACAGCGGGCCGGTCCGTGCGCGGCGTCCCCGGCCCGAACGTCGAAATCATGCAGTAGGCCTGCCCGAACGACGCCTGGTGCGCCGCGAACACACGTGCGGCTTCGGCCTGCTCGGCATGCCGCGCCGGATCGTCGAACGTGCCGCTGTAGAGGCTGATCGCAGGTTCCGGCCCGAACGAGGTCAGCCACGGCAGGTACTCCGCGGCGTCCATATCGTCGGGGACGTCGGCTTTCACCGCACGGAACCCGATCTCGGCCAGTTCGGTGTACGCGGCACCCAGCACGCGCTTGCTGCGGTCGGCGACCCCGTCGGTCAGCCAGTAGCCGACGGGGTTGACGGCGAGCCTGCCCCTCATGCGTGCCCCCTGCTCACCGGACGGACCGCGCCGCCCCGGGCGTTCTAGGGCTTCAAGCGTGGAGGTACCTCGGGTGGCACCGGTCCGGAGCTCCGCGAAGAGCGTCAGCATCAGCGGATCGATCCCGTGTCAGGGCCGCAGAGCGCGTGGTTGACGAGGTCGAACCCAAGGTCTGTCGCCGGCAATTCGATGCCCGGATCCGGCTTCGGCGAGTCGGTGTTGATGGACACGACGACGCTACGCGAACCGTCGGACGTCACCCCGTTGCGGGTTTTGAAGCCGTGGATGTCGCCGTCGTGCGTCCACGAACCGCCGCAGGAGTTCGGGACGTACATGATGCCCAGCCCGTACCGCACGCCCGGCAGGATCTTCCGGAACAGGTCGTTCGTGTCGACGGTGGTGCGCATTTGCGTGAGCTGGACGGGCTTGAGAATCTTGCCGCTCATCAAGGCGCGCAGGAACCGATTGGTGTCGTCGACGGTGCTGATCATTTCGCCGGCCGCGTTCGCCCACGACGGGTTCATCGCGGTCGCGTCGATTTCGTCACCGAACTTGGGATCCTCGGCCGTTGCTCCGTCGCCGGGGACCGTTGGTAGCCGATGGCGTGCCCGGGCGGGCACCGTCGTCTTCGTTCCCGGCAGGAAGGTGTCATCGAGCTTGAGCGGCTTGATGATGCGCCTGGTCACCTCGTCGCGCCAGCTGTTACCTGTGACGGTATTGATGATCAGGCCGGCAAGCAGGTAGTTGGTGTTCGAATAGCTCCAAGACGTCCCCGGTTGGAACAGCGGTGCGGACGTCATGGCCAAGGCCATGGCCTCTCGGGGGGTCATGGTCGTGGTGCGCTCCTGCTCGAATTTCGTCTTGTCGCCGAGCCACGGGATGAAGTGGGTGTAGTCGGGTAGCCCGCTCGTGTGCTGCAGAAGCTGCCGGACGGTGATCTTGGTGCCGTCGTTGCCGTTACCCGAGACCAGGCCAGGCAGCCAATGGTCCACGGTGTCGTCCAGCGAAAGCTTTTCCTCGCCGACGAGCTGGAGCAGCGTCGTCGCCACGAAGGTCTTCGTGAAGCTGCCGGTCCGGAACTTCGCCTCCCAAGGCACCGGTGTTCGGGTGGTGCGGTTCCCCACCCCGCTGCGGACCTTGCCCTCGCCGGCTTTGCTGTCAAAGCCGACCAGCACTCCGGGGACACCGAACTTCAGCACTCAATCGGCGCCGGTTCAGGTCGGCGTTTTCATGAGGCACCAACGATGCGCGGACTCGCTTCGCCCGCAGGCCAGCTGAACTGCAGATCCTCAGCGGTCCTGTCCTTCACGCCGGCACCCAGCGAGCCCGCATGACACCGTCGCCTAGCAACGACGCCCGTTTGCGTAGAACCGGGCTCGCGCGGGCCGTCGTGACCTCGATCAGCGGCGATCATCGCCGCCCCTCCGTGTTACGTCGCTCCCGGCGGCCGGTGCAGCTGCACGGTTTCGACTGGGCCGCGCGGCGTGACGCTGCTGACCGCGGCCGGCGCGGCGAGCACCGACCGATCGGTGTACTGGCCGCAGGTGCCGTTCAGCAGCAGGGACCAGCCAGGGGGCCGTGCCGAGGCCGAGCCGGGCGGCTATGTCTCGCGCGGCGCTCGTGCGCCGAGCATGCGGCGACCGCGCCCTTGCGGTTACCCCTCCAGTCAGCCAGTGAACAGCAACGCCGCCGTCACCAGTGCAGTTGCTGCCCACGACAAGGCCCGGCGGCCTGGTTCTGAGCCGGGTCACCTACCTGCGGGTCAGAACAGCCCGTCTTCGATCGGCGGCAACGGTCGCGCCCCGGTCGGACCACGGGGCGTCATGGTGCGGCGAAGCTCGATCGCCGCCGAGCGTGGCCGAGCGTGGCCGCGAGCCCCGCGGCCGCGGTGAGGTGCTCGGTGCGGCGGCGCTGCTGCTCGGGGATGTCCACCGGCTGCGCGCGCCCCCGTACCCGCGACCGGCCATCCCCGATGGGAGGCCAGGTGTGCCACTGCCGGTCGGAGACGGCCTGGCGGCTGACGCCCAGCGCGGCGGCGACGTCGCCGTGGAACGCGCCGGCCTCGCCCGCGGCCGCGACGGCGAAGGCCTTCGCCGCGGCGAGCGCGTCCTCGAGGTCGGCGACCGCGGCCAGCATCGCCAGCGCCGCGGCCAGCCGCCTGGGCGGGCCGCTGGGTGCCCACGATCCCGTTCACGCGGGTGCCCGCCACCACCATCGTCGACTCGGCTTTCGGCGAACCCGGCGACATCGTCGCGGTGGTCAGCCGGCATGTGACGCTCGCGCCGCACACCGGTCACCAGCTGCGTGGTGACTGCCCGTTCTGCGGATCTCCGGTGCCGGCGTTCATCGTCCGGCCGGCACCCGCGACCTTCCGCTGCCTGTGCTGCGGGAAGGGTGGCAACGCCGCCCGGTTCGCCGCGGCGATCGACCGCTGACATCTGGCCCGCGGACGTCAACACAACCGGGTGAACTCCGGCGGCGGTGCCGGCAGTCAAGCCGATTCTGTCGGTGGTGGCTGCTGGATTCCGCGGCCATGGAGATCGACGACCTCGTCAACGCGACGACGACGCTGAACAACACCACCGGTGACACCGCGGCGACGGTGATGGAGAACGCGATGCACGAGGCCCGGGTCCGCGGGCTGCAGGCGCTGCCCGCGAGCATCGACGGCGAGATCGCCGACTCCATGATCAGCAGACCGGAGTTTTGACGATCTCGGCGAGCGCTGGGGTAGTCGATCCGGATGCGGTCCGCGTGACCGACCATCCTTCCGGCCACACGTGGCCCTTCGCCGTCGTGGCGCGGGCGCCCTTCAGGTCGAAGCCGTGGGCAGCACGTACGCGAGCGAAAGACGCCTTGTGCAGAAACGTGGCTCCGTCGAACCTCGCTCGGAAGGCGAAAGTAGCGCCTTCAAAAGTCACCTCGTCCTTGAACGTCGTCTGTGAGAGCCGGGTGGGTCCGCTGAAGGTAGCGTCGACAAAATGCTGCGGTCCGACGAAGGTCGCATGGGCAAATCTCGTTGAGGGGTGAAGTCGCGTCCGTGGAGGTTGAGGTTGAGCAGAGTGGCACCCATGAGCGAGACATCGAGGTCGTCACCCCAGTACTCGGGAGCGGCCGCAGTGCCGGGTTCCGGGCCGCTGTGAACGTGAACGCGGAGCAGGGCTTGAACCGCGTACCGGACTTCCACTTCTTCCAGCCGCTCACGTCGCAGGTGTGCGTTCGATTCGACAACGCTCTGGTTCTCGGAGCGGATCTGCAGTTCATCCGGGTCCTGATAAGGCATACGCAGGTAGGCACATAGGAGGCTGACTACCGGCCGCCGCTGGGCCGGCTGATCCTGTGCGAGACGTTCGAGTGCGTACAGCCCAGCCATTCGCACTGCCGCCCGTTCGGCGCCGAGCATTTCGGCGGCCTTGGCGTACAGCTCGGTAACCCGGCGTTGCTCACCGTCGTGACGGTTGTCGGAGGCGACCTGTTCGGCGGATCGCTGGCGGCGCCACGCCAGATACAGGCCGACCGTCGCGCCGCCTGCCGCGCCCACGCTCAACGCGATCTTCACCGCGTCGAAGCGGGCAGTGACCAGGTCGCTTCCGCTCAAACCCCGAGTAGCACCCCACCCCAGCACCAGAACGAGTACCGCGGTGACGACAAAAATCAACGCGGTGAGCCGCCACCAGGTGCGAGGTGACAGCGTTTCACGTGTGCGGGGCGAGAGTGCCTGTTCATCGTCCACGCTGCTTATATCGCGGCGTCCGCATGACTCGTTTCCGATGTTCCACTGCGGAGCGGTTCCCACCCAGCCCGAGGTCATCTCGGGTGCGGTGATCATGCCGCATCCGATACGTGGGACACCCACGTCGTCTCACGTCTCTTAACACCACCGCGAGCCAGCGTCACGCGGCCACAGTCGCTCCCGCCCCGCGCTGTCACGACGATCGAGAAGTCGTCACGACACAGTGCGACAACCCGACTGCACACCGCGCTTGCCGAAGCACAGCAGGTCACCCGCCTGCCGCGAGCCGCACCAGCCCGACGCAGCTGAGCTCGACCACGCAAGGACCGACCGGACCGGCGCCTGCACCGGGCTGGGACCGACGTGCGGCCAGCTCGAGATCAAGCGCGTGGTGCCGTGTTGTCCGGGCCCGCATGGGTCGGTATTTCGTGTAGGAACTCTCTTGCGAACCCCAGGTGCTGGCGCACTTGTCTCCGGCGCTGATGGAGCACGTCAACCCGTATGGGACCTACACCTTCCCCATCGACGAAGTCCGCGACCTGGTGGGCTACCGGCCGCTGCGGCAGGCTGAGCTGACCGGTCAGGCCACCGCGTGACCGGTCAGCTCAGCGCGGCGGACGCGGTCTATTGCCTTGAAGGTAGATCGTGACAGTGCACCGGAGACGGGATTCAATGCCCGTCCGGGTTGTCCTCCTCCGGCGTGGTGGGTGTCGTGCCGCCGAACACCGCGTGGTCGTGAAACGCGCACAGCAGCCGGACTTTGTGGCGGCGGCCGGGCAGTTTCTCTAGGCGTTGAAGAAGCGGGTGATGACCGGGACGACGGCCTCCGGGTCGGCAACGTGTCCCTGGTTCGGGATGATCGCTCGCTCGGCCCCCGGGATGGCGGCCGTGACCGCGTCCGCGGCCGCGTCGAAGAATCCGGCGCCCAGCCCGGCCATCGTCTCGTCGGTGGTGCCGCCGGTGGCCATCAGCACCGGCTGCTTGATGGTGGCCAGCCGCTCGGTCGGCGGGGTGCCGTCGCCGAGACATACTGCGTCGTAGGCCAGGGTGTGCGCGACGGCGATCGAACCGGCCCACATCGGCGAGTGGTGCGCCTGTGCGATGGCCTCCTCAGGAGCGCCGGCCAACCGCATGAACAACCGCATGGCGTCGTCCCGGCGGTCGTCGGCCAGCAGCGACTGCACCTTCTCGGTGTACTCGAGGTGCCGCTGCCTGGCGCCCTCGGACACGTCGTAGGGCACCTCGTAGGCGGCGACCTTGGCGATCGGCAGGCCCGCGGCGGCGGCCTCCAGGGCCAGCGCCGCGCCCGAGGACACGCCGTAGAGGTACGCCGTGCCGCCGGCTTCGTCGATCAGGGCCGCGATGTCCTCGAACTCGCGTTGCAGGGCGTAGGGCGTGGTGTCTGTGCTGTCGCCGCGGCCCCGACGGTCGTAGTTGTACACAGTGAAATGCTTGGCCAGCACCGGAGCCAGTGGGGCGTTCTCCGACCGGTCGACGATGCCGCCGCCCACCAGGATCACCGCCGGACCATCCCCGAACCGGTCATACGCGATCGACGTGCCGTCTTTCGACGTTACCCGACGCATCCCATCCTCCTCATCGTATGGCAGACCCGCCACGGGCCTGTTCGCCCTGGTTCAGAACCGCCAGCGCATCGCGCTGTACGGTTCCTCGACACCCAGACCGAAAACGGTGTTGACGGTCATCCGATACAGGTTCCACGGCTGCGGCCCGGCGCTCGGCGCGCTGAACGGTGCGTAGAACTGGCCGTCCTGCACGCGCGCCGGCCAGCCGTTGGCCCGGTAGACCTCCAGCAGTCGGTCCATCGTGGGCTCCTCGGTGATCCGGCTGGTCACGCCCTGGAAGACCAGGTCGAATCCACCGCCGGAGAAACTGAGTACGCTGCGCGGGTTCGCGGCCAGGTTCCGGCTTTTTCGGGTACGGGCGCCGGAATTGAAGTAGAAGGCGCCCTCGAACCAGATGGCGCTCAGCGGCATGGTGTGGGGCGTACCGTCCGGGCACGTGGTGGACAGCCAGGCGCGACGCACCCGCCCTTCATCCTGGTCCAGGCAAGCCTGCACCTGCGACCACGGGCGGTCCGGGGCGTCGTAGCCGTCGATGGACTCCGCCTCGATGGGGACGATCGCCGTCATGTCATGACCTCCTCGTTCACGATTCGTCTGTCAATGTCTTGCCGGATTCCCTGCCCGCACGGCTGGTGTTGTCTCAGGCGCGGTTCACCAGGAGCTCGTCGAGCTTGTCGTAGCCCTCGCTGACCCCGACGTCCATGCCGCTGGACAGCATGCCGTCACGGGTCTGGAGATCCCGGACCACGCTCAGCACCCTCAGCCGTGTACGCCCGCCCTCGATCTCCTCGAAGGTCAGCGTCTCCAGTGCGACTGCGTCAGGCTCGCCTTCGTAGGTGAAAGTCCACACGATCCGCTCGTGTTGCCGCACCTCGTGGAAGCTGCCGTAAGAAAGAGGCGATCTGCTCACCGTCCCGCTCGTTGGCGAAGGCCCACGCGCCGCCTGTGCGCGCATCCCACCGGGTGATCCTCGTGGTGACCGAGCGCGGCCCGACCCATCGCGCGTAGAGCTCAGGGTCAACGTGCGCGCGGAACACCTGCTCAGCAGGTGCGTCAAACTCCCGGATGATCTCGATCGTCGGGACTTCTCGTCCGCCACGATCTCGGTCTCGTGCTTGGTCATGGTCATGATGCGTCCTTACGGGTTGGTGTGTGGTCTGCGTTGTCAGCCATGTGGCCCAGCAGGGCGTCGAGGCGTCGATAGCGCTCCTCGGCCTGCTGGCGATAGCGCTCGATCCATTTCGTCATCAGGTCGAACACCTCCGCGTCTAGGTGGACCGGCCGGCGCTGGGCATCCTTGCTGCGGGTCACCAGTCCGGCCTCCTCGAGCACCTTCAGGTGTTTGGAGACCGCCTGGAGGCTCATGTCGTACGGCTCGGCCAGCTCGCCCACCGTCGCGTCCGCGCCGGCTAGCCGGGCCACCAGGTCACGCCGGGTCGGGTCGGCCAGTGCCGCGAACGCTCGATTCAGCCGCTCCGTGC
Organism: Amycolatopsis sp. NPDC051106; assembly: GCF_040682775.1. NCBI lineage: Bacteria > Bacillati > Actinomycetota > Actinomycetes > Pseudonocardiales > Pseudonocardiaceae > Amycolatopsis > Amycolatopsis sp. NPDC051106. The sequence continues at coordinate 69,961 of NZ_JBFBBQ010000039.1, forward strand.
TCTCATCCACCATCCGTCCGTCCTCAACTAATCGGTTGAATAAGACCGTAGACGGCCACCCCTCGTGTTGTCAACCTGACGGTTGAGAAACCGGCGACACTATCGGGGGTGTCTCAGAAACGCTCGATTCTGCAGACCGTGTCCACAATGGACTTAACCGGCGGCCGGGGCGGCCGGATTCTTCTCAGAACTTGTTCTCGCACAAACAGAGTGTCGGAGGGGTTCTGAGAATTGCCTTGTGCGAAATCCGGAGGTGAACAGCGAACCAGAACCCGCCGAGACCGCCGACGCCGAGGAAGTCGAACGGCATCCGTGCCCCCGGTGCGGGGTACAGCCCGGCTCGCCGTGCCGGGCCCGATCCGGCGCCGTGGCCGGGATCTACCACACCGGCCGGTTCAAGAAGGTGGCTCGGCTGGCCAAGCTGCTGCGCGTACCGACCCCGGCCAACCGCGGACCGACCGCCGGGATCGAGCTGAACGGTTTTACCGTCGATGTGGACCTCCATAGTGCTGAAGAAGTTGATGTCCTCCGAGTGTGGCCTGGGGAATGCAGTCAAGCGGTCAACAGCAGACTCTGGCTACAACAGGCCTTCGTGTCCGGTAGCGGCGACGTGGTCCAGCAGGTCCTGCGGGGTGCGGCGATCGGCAGCCAGCTCGGTGAAGGTGAACTGCCGTACGACCGAGATCCGGTACGGGTCCGGCATTGCCAGCTCGGCCAGCAGACCACGGCGGTCCTCGTACGGTCGGCGCAGCAGCGACGTGGAGCCGAGCTGCAGCAGGTCGAAGGCGAGGAACCGAACGGGAACATCCTTGAAAGGCTGGTCGCGGCGAGGGGAGCTGCGGTGGGTTTGGTAGCGGCCGCGGCGTTCCTGCAGTAGCCCGAAGTCGATCTGGCCGGCGTCGTTGTAGACGACGATCTCACCGTCGAGCACCGCTGCCCGGCCGTCGAGGGCGGGGGCGAGGACGCCGGCGAGGTCGGCGAACTCGTGGGTGAAGTCGATGCCGTTGCGGTTGGTGAGCACGGTGGTGCCGTCGGGGGCGATCTGCATGCGGGCCCGGTAGCCGTCCAGCTTGTACTCATACGCGCACTCGGCACCGGCTCGGAGCCGGTCGCCGTCGGGCTTGGCCAGCATCGGCGTGATCCACTCGGGCACGCGAGAGGCGGCACGCACAGCCATGGCCGGCCTCCCGAGGTCGAGGGATCATCGCCTGGCTCGACGGTAACCCGACTAGCCCAATTTTGCCGTGTTTGGGCTGGTCAACACCCTGATCGGTGACAGCGGGTGCGAGGTTCAGTGCTCTGCGCTGCGGTGGGTGTCAGCCCTAGCACCGCGAGCGAGCCCACACCGCACGCGGCGCGCATGGTGCTCGGATGTCCGGCAAACCAGACAGAAGTGCGTCTTCGACGATCGACAAGTCCGCGGAAGGAGTAGTAGCACGGCGACTCAGGAAAGGCTGGGTGGGCATTTCGCCCATCGGTTGTGGGACGCACTCGGATCACGCGGCTGCAGCACGGCCGTAGCCGCTGGAATGCGCCTCGCTGCCTCGGGAGCGGTGGATGGTGACGGCGTCGGCGTGGCCGGGTTCGTCAAGTACGGCGATGGCGTAGTCGATCTTCGTCGTCGTCGGTGTGGACGGTGAGGGTCTGGTCAGTGGCTGAGGTCGCGGTTACCGCGCCCGAGGTGTCGCTGAAGACCCGGCGGGCGTCCGGTCCGTCAAGCCGCCAGCGACGCGACGCTGCTCTTCGACCGACTTGGTCTGCGGACGTGGAACACACGACTGGACGTGTCCGATTACTCCGATATGTGGCATCTTGAGATGTCGGTGAGTCCGTCGAGGTCCCCCACCCCCTCGGTACTGGACTCATCCCACGCGGGCGGTGCGCTTTGTCGCTGGGGGCAGGCGCATCGCCCGCCCGGTCATAGCCACGTTGCGACCCGCGGCCGCTACGACGAGGGAATGACCGGCTGGAGCCGGGGGCGCTCTGCGGGAAGGTCGCCACTTTCAGCCCAGTTGCCGCGTTATGACTTCATCCTTCCAGGTGAACCTGCCCACAGGACCGACACGACGTGGATAACACGTGTGGATAACCCGTGTTCTGGACACAGTCATTCCCCAGTGCGGCGCCCGACTTAGGTCAACGAATCGAATCGACGCGGATCCGACGGGGTGGCATCGGTGGAGCAAACTCGACCGATGCCACACCCTCGTCGGTGATCCAGCTCCTCAAGGATGCTGGCTGCGACCACCACGAAGTTCGCAGGCTCTCAGTCGTCACGTCCGGGATGGGCGCACCCTTGAAGATCCGGTTGCAAAGCAACGCCCGGTACCTATCTCGTCGACTCGACATGGCTGTCGGTAGTCGCTCTCGCGCGTGCAAGAACGCCTGTGGTAGCGACCACGCCGACGGCGCGCACGCCGTCTTGGGCACACTGCTGCGTACCTTCACCACGTCGTCGAACACCCGGCGCCGGGCACTGGCCGCGCAGGCGTTCCCGCGGACCCCCGGCCCGCGCCACCGCTACGCCGAGGGCGAGGTGTCGGCAACCAAGCTCGTCGCCGACACCGAGACCGCGGTGCTGGTCGCCCTGGCCCGCAACGACCACCTGCGCCGCCTGCCGGAGACCGAAGACGGCATGGCCGTCCCGCCGTGCACTGCTGAGCAACCCCACGCCACGGGTGCGCGCCGCGGCCCGCCGCGCCGGAGTGCACGTGCTCGACAGTCACGTCGCGGCCGCGCTCTCCGCGGCCGCCGGCCACCCAGCCCTGCCCGACACCGGGAGGGGCGGAGCCGAACTGGCCGACCCGCTTGAGGATCCCGCGCCGATCGTGCGCGTGACCGCGGTCGTGAACGGCATCTCCCCGCAGGACGGCGCCCGGTGGGCGCGGGTGCTGGCCGATCCCAGCCCGCAGGTGCGCAAGGCCGCCGCCACCCACGGGCACGGCACGCCCTCGTTCGTCTGGGAAGGATTGGCCGCCGACGCGGACCCCGGCGTGCGCGCGGCAGTCACCGGCTCCCGGTGCGCACCGGCAGACACTAGCAACTACGGAACATGTGCTCGAGTATGGCGGGTAGCGGAAACGCCTGAGGACCGGCGCTCCGCACTGTGACTGACCACGGTATCTGTCACTTGACCGCATTATCTGTTACCGCAGGGCGCTGACCAATACCAACCGGATGCAACGGTCGGCTTCAGTCCGCACGCGGCCCGGTGTCAGCGAGCCAAGTCCTTCTGTGCCGCAGCAAGGAACGCGACGACACTGTTAGTGAACCCTTGGATGTCGGCTGTGCCCGCTTTGCCCGCCTTGACCGACGTGCACGCCTTCTGCGCGGACTGGATCGCGAAGTTGGCGTGAGCGCTCGCTTCGCCGGACCCGAGGAGCATAACCGTCGCATACGGCTCGTCAAGGTTATCCACTCGTGCGCACAGTGTGCCCGGCGCTGTGGTTCCGGCGGTTTCGAATCGGTTGAAGGCGAGGTTCATTTGCACATAGGCTGCCTCGCGTTCCTGCCGCAGCGCGAGGTCCCGTTGCGAGTCGGCTTGGTAAATGGCCCCACCGAACCCGGCGACGGCGCCGATCGCCGCGCCGAGCAAGGCAGCACCGGCAGCCAGAAGGCCTACCCGGAACTGCCCAGCTTGCTCAGGGGAACGCGTCCGACCCTGTTCCGTCGATGTCATGAACGCCTCCCCGCATGAAGTCCGGTCGGACCAACCTACTCGGCTGGCCACTCGGACGACGCCCCGTACTGACAGCACCTCGACGATCGCCGATCGCACTGGGCCGTCGACCGCTTGCTGTGCCAGTACCAGTCCCACCGGAACGCCTTGCCGGGTCCGTACGCGTGTCGCGCATGCCGGCACCTGGTGACAACTATCGTGGTCAACTGGTGACAAGTAGCGCGATCCAAAGTGACCAACTTGCTGGATGATTCACCCCGCAAGTGACAGATAGCTTGGCCAGTCACACGCACACAGTCCTTCGCCAGTGCGGCGCCCGATTCAGATCTACGGATCGAATCGATGCGGACCGATGGTCGTGGCATCGGTCGGACGAAATTCGACCGATGCCAAACCCTCGCGTTGGTGATCCAGTTCCTCAGAGGCGCCCGCTGCGGCGATCCACGACGTTTCCAGGCTCTTGGGTCGTCGAGCAGGGGTCGATGTGCATCCTGAAGATCCGGTTGCATGGCAACGGCCGACGCGTAGCTCATCCGTGCGACGTGAACGCCGGCAACTGCCCGCGCGTCCTTGAAGATGCCTGCGGCGCCGATCGTGTCGATCAGGAGTGCGGTCGCGTGCGCTCAGCTGGGTTGGAGGCGGTGGGTGAGGGCGGTGTGGCGGCGTCCGGCGCCGGGGGTGCGGACGGCGGCGGCGAGGGCTTTGCCGGAGCCGACGAGGATTAGCAGTGTCTTGGCGCGGGTGATGCCGGTGTAGAGCAGGTTGCGTTGCAGCATCATCCACGACGACATCGTCAGCGGCAGAACCACGGCGGGGTATTCGCTGCCTTGGGAGCGGTGGATTGTGACGGCGTAGGCGTGGCCGAGCTCGTCGAGTTCGGCGAAGTCGTAGTTGATCTCTTCGTCTTCGTCGGTGCGGACGGTGAGGGTCTGGTCGGCGGCTGAGATGGCGGTGACGACGCCGAGGGTGCCGTTGAAGACCCCGGCGGTGCCTTTGTCGTAGTTGTTGCGCAGCTGGGTGACCTTGTCCCCGACCCGGAATACACGCCCGCCGTAGCGGCGCTCGCCGATGTCGTCGCGGTGCGGGGTGAGGGCTTCCTGCAGCATCGTGTTGAGGTTGCCGGCGCCGGCCGGTCCGCGGTGCATCGGTGCGAGGACCTGCACGTCGCGGCGGGGGTTGAGTCCGAACTTGCGCGGGATGCGGCGGGCGACGATGTCGACGACGAGTTTCACGGTCTCCTCGCTCGCGTTGAGGTCGGTGTCCTCGGGTGGTTCGCAGGTAAACCAGTAGATGTCACCGAAGCCGTCGAACTCGTCACAGGACTGGATGCGATGTCGTCAACGTGGCTCCATCGCAGTGCTGCGTGCCATGTCGCGACGAGGGTCTCGTCGTCGGCATAGCTGGGGTCTGCGCCGAGCGGGACCCACGACTGGCCGATCAGCTTGCCGTTCTCGACGCGCAGCACCGTGACCCCGGAGTACCGCAGCACCTCGTCCCCAATGCGGATCGTGCGACTGTCAGCGCGCAGTCGCACCTGCCGGTCGGTTTTCATCCTCACGCGCCCCCGCAATACTCCACCTGGCTGTCGTTTCCCGGCCATGTTCTGTAACACGACAGCATGGCTGGGCTGCGACCAGAAGATGTGGACAGACATGTGTCGGTTTGTCGACCTGGACTGTTACGTGTCGTCGTGGGACAGCCGGCACTCCGCCTAGAGCGTTCGCGCATTCGCCCAACCCACCGACACGGAGCCGATCGCCGACTGGCCACCGGACGCCTCCACGTCCGCAGAAAACCGCTGGCCGGTCCCGTTCCCAGCCTTTGCGCAGCCCCGTCGGAGCACCACGCAAACCATCATCTTCCGAACAGCCTGATCTGACCGGCACCCTAGTCATGGCCGCGTACGACCTATCGGGCTGCTCGTGGGTGCGAGGCATCTGGCGGTGCACGGTGCACCGGAAGCGGGTGCTGCAGCCCCGGGTCTGGTGGTGGATCCAAGTCGGCAGCCGGCGTCGACGTGTTACTCCAGAGCCTTCGCGGGGCCAGTGCCCCGGCGGAATCACGACGACACCACCCCGCTCGCGCGCTGCGCATTCCGTAGGCGCCGCGTCAGCGGCCTTTCCGGGTGATTCCCGTGATCTGCCGGCCTTCGGCTGGAGTCAGCGGCCCGCACGTGTCCGGACCGGCCACGCCGAGCGTTACTGCCAGGTCCCGGCCACGCAGATCCAACGTCGCCTCGGTCAGCGCGGTCAAGTCGGCCATCGCTGTCCGGCCGCGGGCCCAGCCCACCATGCCGACCAACACGCCCACGATGGCCGCGGGCCACCACCAGACGGCCAGGCCCAGGTACGGCACCGCCCAGGTGCCGGCGGTGACCGCACCGGTGAACGCCGTGTCCGCCGCGCCGATCGCCGCGCGGTCCGAGTCCGGCAGCAGCAGCCACAGCCGTGCCCAGGCGAACCGGAGGTCGAGGCCGTACCTGTCGTCGGCGATGCGCTCCACCGCGTGCGCCCGGTCGCCCATCCAGGTCGGCCTGCCCGGTTCGGCAAGTGCGAACCGGTTGGCGCGCGCGGCCAGCCTGTCGATGTCCTGCTGGTGTGCGGCCGTGCGTTCTTCCTTGGACTGCTCGGCTTCCGCGGCGCGGCGCCGGGCCACAAGGCGATGCCAGCGGGCTCGCCGGCGCCGGGTGAACGGCCGGCGCAGCGGTTCAGGCCACTGGCCGAGCCACAACCGCCGAGTCACGGAGGAGAGGAGCTGGATGGCCAGCCCGACGCCGGCGAACGCGAGCAGCGCGCCGATCACCAGAACCAGCTGCGTTGCGGGCGGGATCCGGCCCAACGCAGCGACGCCGGCCGAAAACGCGGCCGACCAGTCGAGGGCGCGCGTGTGTCCCAGGGTGAGTCCCACCCAGCAGGCCATCGCGAACAGCGCGCCCGGCAGCACCAGCAGCGTGACCCACCGCTCGGCCAGCTTCTTGGCCAGTTCGTCGAAGAAGGTCCGCATGGCTCAGCGTCGTACCATCGGCCGGCCGTCCAACCGGCAGGAGGGCACGCGGCCGGCGGGCAGGACCTGCTCGACGCGGCCGCAGACGCCGTCGGGACAACCGAACGACTCTTCGTCGGCCCGCCCCGGACCGGTTCCGGGCAGCGCGGTCCCGAGGGCGCGGGAGACCTCTCCGGCCGGAGCGCCGAGCAGCGCGGCCAGCAGCGGCAGGATCGGCTCACGGGCCTTGGCGCGCTCTTCGATGTCCGCCAGGAGCGTCAACTTCGCCGGAGAATGGCGTGCGCATTCAGCCCGCAGCATCGGCAGTTCGGCACAGAACGAGGTGAGCGCCATCCGTTCCGCCACGTCCATCGATTCCACCTCCGGCCTCAGCATTCGCCGGTGAACCGGCCGCCGATTGGTTACAGTGACGTAGTGTAGCTGCTTGGTGTCGAGGGGGATCGTCATGAGGCTGTTCGGAAGTCGGGTTCTGCGCGACGCAGAGGAACAAGCGATTCGCCTGGAACTGGAATTGAACCGCGATCCGGACGCGGAACGGTCCGCAGCGTTCCGTACCGCCACTGAGCACTCCGTGACCACCACACTTGTCGCCCTGGAAGAGATGCGGGCCGATATCGCGGCCAAGCGCCGTCTCGACAGCTCAGCCAAGTCGAAGCTGAACCACAACCAGCACGTCGCGGCGAAGCTGCACTACCTGCGAGCCATGCTTTGCCCGACGGGAACCACGGACGACGAAGCAGACCTCGCCTCGGCGGTCATCCTTCTGGCCCCCCTCCCACTCCACTGGCGTGCGGGGCTGCCCGACGGCTTGACCGCGCTCGTCGGCGCCGAGACCGACGTGCGGGCGCAGCTAGAGTTGTCCGCGCGCCTGCTCAACGCCATCCAGTTCGACGACCGGTTTCTGCTTGTCGACGCCCTCGTGACGGTGCAGGAAAGCGTGCTGGCCTCGCTCCCGGCGGCCGCCCCGGAACGCCCCGCCGTCCTGAGCAACCTGGGGCTGGCGCTGGTGAACCGCTTCCGTCGTGGCGGTCTGCCCGCCGACCTCGACCGGGCAATGCCGCTGCACCGGGAAGCGCTCGCCCTGATGCCGGCGGACGGGCCGGACCGGGCCGCGGTCCACGGCAACATCGCGAACGTCCTGCGGGAGCAGTTCCACCTGCACAAGCGCATCGCCGACCTGGACGAGGCGATCGCCGAGATGCGCATCGCGGCTTCGGCGGACCGCGCAGACGTCCCGATCATGCTGTCGAACCTCTGTGACGCGTTGCGGGCCCGCTTCGAACACACCGGCAAGACCGAGGACCTCAGCCAGGCGGTCTCGATCGGCCGGCAGGCGGTCGCGACCACTCCTCCCGGCCACCGCAATCGCTCTGCCGCCACCTACCACCTGGCGCTGGCGCTGCTCCACCACTCCTCGCACGGCGGATCGGTGGCGGCGATCAACCAGGCCTTGGCGCTGGCGGAAGAATCCGTCGAATGCGGCGGGCCGCTCCACCCGAACCACACCAGCCACCAGGTGTTGCTGGACTCTCTTCGCGAGCTGGCCGTCGAGTTCACGGACAAGCTGCGCGGTACCCGGCGATGATCGATCCTGACGACGCGCGGTGCGAGGCGCTGCAGAACCGCTTCGTCGAGTCCGGCGATCCCGCCGACCTGACGGCAGCCATCGAGATCGGCGAACGCCTGGTGGCCGGCGAACCCGGTTCGTGGGCGGCCCAGCTCCTGCTGGCCCGGTCGTTGCGGATGCGCTGCGAGCTGACCGGTGATCAGGCGGACCTCGACCGGGCCATCGTCCTTTCGCGGCGAGCGACCGATCCGGCCGCCAATGTCCGTGAGCGCGCGGAAGCCTTCTACGAACTCGGGGTGGAACTGCGGATGCGGGCGACCCTGGTCGGCGACCACGCCGCTCTCGACGCCGCCATCACCGTGCTGGAAGCGCCGATGGTCGCGTGCCAGGACGATCCGCAAGCGCGTTCACGGTTCGCGGCAGATCTGGCGTGGGTCCACCGGCTGCGATACCACGTCTCGGGCGACCCAGCCGACCTCGATCAGGCGATCGAGCTGAACGCCGAGGCGGTCGGTCTCCTGCCCGGCGACGACCCGGCCCTGCCCCAGCGGCTGCTCGAGCTGGCCGGCCGGTACACCGACCGTTACCAGAGCGACACCGGAACGCCGGCCGACGTGCGATTGGCCGAAGACCTCGCGCAGCGCTCGTTCGAGCTGACGGCACCGGAATCGCCGGCTGTGGCCAGTCGGCTGGACACGCTGACCGGCATACTCCTGGTCAGGGCATGGCATGCCGGCCGTCAGGTCGATTCCACGACCGTCGAAGAGCTGGTCCACCGGCTGGCCGCGGCAGCCCCCAGAGCCACGCCCCAGGACAGGGTGACGGCGCGGTTCCGGCTGGGTCTGCTCGCAGCGGCGGCCGAACGCCACGACCTCGCCGCACAGCAGCTGACCCTGGCTGTCCACGACTTGCCCGCACTTACCTCGCCCGAGCGGCGTCAGCCCGAGCAGGAGATCCGGCTCGTGCCCTTCCGCGGCCTGGTTTCGGAGGCCATGACCGCTCAGTGCGCCGTCGGGGACACCGTCGCGGCGCTCGCCGTGGCCGAGCGCGGCCGCGGTGTCACCACGGGGCACCCCGACTTCCCGTCTACCCCGGCCGAACACCTTCCCGGCGCGATCGTCATCGGCGCCGGGCACTCGCGCGCGGACGCGCTGGTGCTCGTGCCCGGCAGCCTGGCGCCGGTGCACGTGCCCCTGCCGGGTCTGAAGGCCGGCGACGTGAACACCCGCGCGACGGCACTCCTCGACGTTCTCGACCAGCCCGCCGGCCTCACCACGACCCTGGCGAGGGCTCGTGTCGTCGGTGAGCTGCTCACCTGGCTGTGGGACACGACGGTCGGCCCGGTTCTCGAAGTCGCGACCGCGCACGGGCTCACGCGTGTCTGGTGGCTGGGGCTGGGAGAAATCGGCCAATTCCCGTTGCACGCCGCCGGATACCCGGGTGAACACGGCGCGCTCGACGCAGTGGTCAGCTCCACAGTGCCGAACCTGCGCACGCTCGACCGGCTCCGCCGGCGAGAACCCGCCACGAACCGGCGCGCGCTGGTACTGGCCATGCGCGAAACGCCGGGCCAGCCGAGCCTGCCCGGCACTGCGGAAGAGCTGACCGCGATCCCCGACGCTCGCGTGCTGACCGACATCGACGCGACCACCGACAATCTGCGCACGGCGCTGCCGGACTGCACGTGGGCGCACTTCGCCTGTCACGCGACGACGGGCCAACTCCGGGCCGACTTGCCGTCCACCTCCGCCCTCCACCTGCACGACGGACTGATCTCGATCGCCGACCTGGCCGGCCTGCCCCCGGCGGACGCGGAGCTCGCCTACCTGTCGGCCTGTGCCACGGGGCACAGCGGCAGCGCCCTGGCCGACGAGTCCACCAATCTGGCCACTGCCTTCCACCGCCTGGGTTTCCGCCACGTGATCGCCAGTCTCTGGCCGCTTGACGACACCACCGCTGCGACCGCCGCCCGGACGTTCTACCGCCGGATGCCCCCTACAGCAGACGCCGGCCACGCGCCCCACGCGCTGCGTGAAGTCACCCGGGAACTTCGCGCGAACTTTCCCGATCGACCGGACCTGTGGGCTCCGCTGATCCACAGTGGACCATAGCCCGCCGCCCGGCATCGACCTAGACATCATCCACCAGCCGACCGACTCACGTGGTCCGGCTTGGCTGCGATGGTCGGCGGGCGAATCGCGCAAGCTATCCGTTCGAGTGCGGTCGGCGCAGTCCGTCCAGCACGAGGGTAATAACGTCGTCGGCCTCGGCGCGCCAATCGGGGCGGTCGTGGGCCGCGCCGATGCCGTGCAAGAGCCATCGCCTGGCGGGTCGAGGGATGCGAATAGGCCTTGTCCGCGAATCACCGTCTCCGGCCGACAGCGGGGCCGGCCAGATCCGATCCGGGCAACGCTGATGCCATTCAAGCAGCGCCAACAGCTGCGGATTGTTTCCCGCTTGGCTGGGGGGAGCACAATACGCATCGGCAGGCCTCGCCCTTCGACAGCGAGAGAGATCTTCGTGCTCAGCCCGCCGCGGGACCGCCCGAGTCCTTCCCCGTCGAGGGGGGAGGACTTCGATCTCGTCGCTGCATCCCCCTTTTCAAGGCACCCGCAGCATGCTGGTGCGCCCGGACCACGCTCGAGTCCACCGAGACGATCCACTCCAGATCGCCGACGGCGTCGTCTTTGACGATCACCCGCTCAAGGATCCGACCCCAGGTGCCGTCCTTGGTCCACAACCGCAGCCGCTCATGGGCAGTCCTCCACGAGCCGTAGCGCTCGGGCAGGTCACGCCACGGCGCACCGGTGCGCAGCTTGCACAAGGTCGCGTTGATGACTTGGCGATGATCTCGCCACCGCCGATCAGCGCCCTGCACCGGCGGCAGCAACGGCTCGATCACCGCCCACGCCTCATCCGTCAACTCACCGCGACCAACCACCGGACACGACTACCAGAGCCGCAGCTCAACCACTTACAGGAC
>NZ_JBFBBQ010000040.1:0-80527 GCF_040682775.1 Amycolatopsis sp. NPDC051106
CCCGCGCCCGGGGTCCCGGCCCGCCCGGCCGGTGCCCCGTGCGCGGCGCCCCGCCGGGTGCCGGTGCGGTGGCCGTGGCTGGCCGCGCTCGCCGTCGCGAGCTGCCTCGTGGTCACCGGGCTGGGACTCTTCGGCGGCGGCGCCGCCGCGAACGCCCCGGTCCCGGAGCGGACCGCGACGGTGTCGGTCGGCCAGGGCGACACCCTTTCTTCGCTGGCCGCGCGGTTCGCGCCGGACAGTGACGCGAGCGCGGTCGTCGCCCGGATCAAGGAGCTCAACCGCCTGGACGAGGCCGTCCTGGTGGCCGGACTGCCGCTCACGGTCCCGGTCGCCGACGCCGTTCCCGCGCCATGACGCCGTCCCGCCGATGACGTCCCGGCGAAAATCACCCGCTCCGGTGAAACCGCCGATCGCCCGGGAGGCGGTGTCCCGCCGCGCTCGCGCGCCGGTCCCCGCGGTGCTCGGCACTGCTCCACCAGGGTGACGCCGCCTCGGCTGCCGCGCCGCGGCGGTCCGGCCCCGGGCGGAGCGCGGCCCGGCCTTCGCGCGACGGCCGGCCGGACCTCACCCGGGCGGGTCCCGCACCGGCTGCGCCGCTTGCGCCCACCCCCTTCGAGTTCTACGCTCCCCCGCTATATGTAGTAGTTACACCGCTGTAGTTGGTCCACAGGTTGGGGTAGACTGGGCAGCAGTTGTCCACAGCTGGTCGGCGTTTACCCACCGGATGTCCACAAAACGATCACCAGGTGCAGGGGTGCATGGTGGCCGCGGGGACGTCGACCGGGGCGGCCGGCGATGAGGGGAAGGTGATCGGCGGATGAGGTGCCCGTTCTGCCGGCATGCGGACTCCCGGGTCGTCGACTCCCGAGAGGTGGATGAGGGCCAGGCGATCCGCAGGCGGCGCTCGTGCGCGTCCTGCGGACGGCGGTTCACGACGTCGGAGACGATGGTGCTCGCCGTCGTCAAGCGGTCCGGGGTCACCGAACAGTTCAGCCGGGACAAGGTCGTGAGCGGCGTCCGCCGCGCCTGCCAGGGCAGGCCGGTCGACGACGACGCGCTGCAGCAGCTCGCGCAGCGCGTCGAGGAGTCGATCCGCTCCGCCGGCTTGGCGGAGATCCCGAGTCACGAGGTCGGCCTGGCCATCCTGGGCCCGCTGCGTGAGCTCGACGGGGTCGCCTACCTCCGGTTCGCCAGTGTCTACCGCTCCTTCTCTTCGGTCGAAGACTTCGAGAAGGAGATAGCCGATCTTCGTGAGGCCATGGCGGTTTCTGCTGCCCCGGAGGACAGCGATCAGCGCGAAGACGGCGATTGACCGTCCCGCTGCGGGAGTGAGGGTTCGACCGATGACCGAAACCGTGGGAACCGGGGCCGGCACGGCCGCCGGAAAGAAGAGCAAGGCGGCCGGCGGGCTGAGCGTGAAGCGCGTCTTCACCACCGAGGGGAAGCACCCGTACGACCAGGTGACCTGGGAACAGCGTGACGTCGTGATGACGAACTGGCGCGACGGCTCGGTCAACTTCGAACAGCGCGGCGTGGAGTTCCCGTCGTCCTGGTCGGTCAACGCCACCAACATCGTCACCAGCAAGTACTTCCGCGGCGCGGTCGGCAGCCCGCAGCGCGAGCGCAGCCTCAAGCAGCTGATCGACCGAGTGGTGAAGACCTACGTCAAGGCCGCGGGCGACCACGGCTACTTCGCCACACCGCAGGACCTCGAGATCTTCGAGCACGAGCTCACCTGGATGCTGCTGCACCAGGTCTTCAGCTTCAACTCCCCGGTCTGGTTCAACGTCGGAACGTCGTCGAAGCAGCAAGTCAGCGCCTGCCAGCCGTATGACGCCCTGGTGAGCACGCCCGGCGGTGCCGTGCCGATCGGCCGCTTCGTCGAGCTGGACGCCGTGGGCGCCAAGGTCTACGACGCGCACGGGCTGACCAAGGTCGTCGCCACCAAGGCGAACGGGGTCAAGGAGGTCCTGCGGGTCACGACGAAGTCGGGCCACGTCCTCGACGTCACGGCGGACCACCTCGTGTGGCGTGCGAGTGCGGGCGGCGGCAAGTTCGTGCCCGCCGGGGACCTCCGCGTGGGCGACCAGCTCGAATGGCACCGTCGAAGTGCCTTCGGTGAAGAGGAGATCCGCGACATCGACGTCGCCGAAGCCGCGCTCGCCGGTTGGCTGCAGTCGGACGGGTTCGTCGGCCAGTACCACGGGACGAACAGTTCGCTCACCATCGAAGCGATGACGGTGAACGACGCGGAACTCGCCTGGGTGCGCAGTGCGCTCGATCGGGTCTTCCCGGACGTCCACCGCAAGGAGCGCACCGTCGAGACGCAGGACGAGACGCTCGACTGCCGCCGCACCCGGCTCTACGGCGCCGTTCTCGAAGAGTTCGTCGACGCCTGGGGGCTGCGCGCCCGCGGAACCGACATGGAGGTGCCGGCGCACCTGTACACGGCACCTCTCCCGGTCGTGGCGGCGTACTTGCGTAGCATCTTCCAGGCCGAGGGCTACGTCTCGGCCCGGGAACGGTCCACTCTGGTCGCGCTGGACATGATCGGCGAGGAGCTGGTCCGCGGCCTCCAGCAACTGCTGGCCCGGTTCGGCATCTTCGCCCGCGTCGGCCGCAAGAAGGAAAGCCGCCCGGATCGGCACGACCTCTGGGGGATCCGGATCCAGAACGCCGGCGACCGGCGGATCTTCGCGGACGAGATCGGCTTCGTCGATCCCGTGAAGACCGCGAAGCTGGAGGCTTCGTTCGAGAAGCCGGGTTTGGCGGCCAACGACACGAAGCGGCTCGAGATCGCCGAGATCAAGAGCCGAGGCGAAATGCCCGTCTACGACATCCAGACGGAATCCGGTGAGTACCTGTCCGGGAACCTCCGCGTCCACAACTGCTTCATCCTCGCCGTCGACGACACGATGGAGTCGATCCTCAACTGGTACCGCGAGGAGGGCCTCATCTTCAAGGGCGGCTCCGGCGCCGGCCTGAACCTCTCCCGCATCCGCTCCTCGAAGGAGCTGCTGACCTCCGGTGGCACCGCGTCCGGCCCGGTCTCGTTCATGCGCGGCGCCGACGCGTCCGCGGGCACCATCAAGTCCGGTGGCGCCACCCGGCGCGCGGCGAAGATGGTCGTGCTCGACATCGACCACCCGGACATCGAGGAGTTCGTTCAGACGAAGGCGCGCGAAGAGGAGAAGATCAAGGTCCTCCGCGACGCCGGGTTCGACATGGACCTCTCCGGCGCGGACATCTCCTCGGTGCAGTACCAGAACGCGAACAACTCGGTCCGCGTGTCCGACGAGTTCATGCAGGCGGTCGAGAACGGCACCGAGTTCGGCCTGCGCGCCCGGCTGACCGGCGAGGTCATCGAGCGGACCGACGCGAAGAAGCTGTTCCGCAGCGTCGCGCAGGCCGCGTGGGAGTGCGCCGACCCCGGCATCCAGTACGACGGCACGATCAACGACTGGCACACCTGCCCGGAGTCCGGCCGGATCACCGCGTCGAACCCGTGCAGCGAGTACATGCACCTCGACAACTCGAGCTGCAACCTCGCCTCGCTGAACCTGCTCAAGTTCGTCACGCCCGAGGGCACGTTCGACGCGCCGCTGTTCGCGCGCGCCGTCGAGTTCGTGATCACGGCGATGGACGTCTCGATCTGCTTCGCGGACTTCCCGACCGAGCCGATCGCCGACACGACGCGGAAGTTCCGCCAGCTCGGCATCGGCTACGCGAACCTGGGCGCGCTGCTGATGGCGTTGGGCCACGCGTACGACTCCGACGGTGGCCGCGCGCTCGCGGCGGCGATCACGTCGCTGATGACCGGTGTGTCGTACCGCCGTTCGGCGGAGATGGCCCAGGTCGTCGGCGCGTACGAGGGGTACGCGCGCAACGCCGAATCGCACCAGCGCGTGATGCGCAAGCACGCAGCGGCGAACGAGCTCGTCCGCACCTACCACGCCAACGACGCCGCGGTCCGCGCGCTGGCGACGGAGGAGTGGAAGAAGGGCATCGACATCGGGGCGAAGCACGGCTGGCGCAACGCGCAGGCGTCGGTGCTCGCGCCCACCGGCACCATCGGCTTCATGATGGACTGCGACACCACCGGGATCGAGCCGGACTTCTCGCTGGTGAAGTTCAAGAAGCTCGTCGGCGGCGGCTCGATGCAGATCGTCAACCAGACGGTGCCGCGTGCGCTGACCGCGCTCGGCTACCAGGACGAGCAGGTCGAGGCGATCGTCGAGTACGTGGCGCAGAACGGCCACGTCGTCGACGCGCCGGGGCTGCGTCCCGAGCACTACGAGGTGTTCGACTGCGCGGTCGGCGAGCGCTCGATCGCGCCGATGGGTCACGTCCGGATGATGGCCGCGGTGCAGCCGTTCCTCTCCGGCGCCATCTCGAAGACGGTCAACATGCCGGAGTCGGCGACGGTCGAAGAGGTCGAGGAGATCTACTTCCAGGGCTGGAAGCTCGGGCTCAAGGCCCTCGCGATCTACCGCGACAACTGCAAGGTCGGCCAGCCGCTGTCGACGGCCAAGAAGGACAAGGCCGTGGCGGAGCCGGAGAAGGTCGTCGAGTACCGGCCGGTGCGCAAGCGCCTGCCGAAGAAGCGCCCGAGCCAGACGGTGTCGTTCACCGTCGGCGGCGCGGAGGGCTACCTGACCGCGGGCTCGTACCCGGACGACGGCCTCGGCGAGATCTTCGTCAAGCTGGGCAAGCAGGGGTCGACGCTGGCCGGCGTGATGGACGCGTTCTCGATGTCGATCTCGGTCGGCCTGCAGCACGGCATCCCGCTCGAGTTCTACGTCTCGAAGTTCTCGAACCTGCGCTTCGAGCCGGCGGGCATGACCGACGACCCGGACATCCGGATCGCGACGAGCGTGATGGACTACCTGTTCCGCCGTCTGGCGCTGGACTACCTGCCGTACGAGAAGCGTTCGCAGCTGGGCATCCTGTCCGCGGACGAGCGCTCGGCGGAGGTGGAGGCCACCTACGGCGGCGGCGCGGGCGTCGACCTCGAAGCGCTGAGCTCCACAGTGGACTCTTCGCCCGAGCCGCACGCGGACGAACCGGAGCACCCGCACCGCGAAGCCCAGACGACGACGGAGCTGATGGAGCTGCGCCTCGGCAAGGCGGCGGACGCCCCGCTGTGCATGACGTGCGGAACGAAGATGCGCCCGGCAGGCTCGTGCTACGCGTGCGAAGGCTGCGGCGCGACGTCCGGTTGCAGCTGAAGGAGGGGTGACGGGGTGCTGTGAGGGCACCCCGTCACTTGCCACGCCAGCACGCGATATCAGATCTACGGTGGCCCGGGCCGTTGCTGCGACCCAGGCCACCGCGAGCGGAACGTCCCGATCGTTGCTGCGATCGGACGGCGCCTGCCCTGCCGTACAGGAGTCAGAGCATGCGCGCGGCACGAAAGTGCCTCTTGCACGGTTCGCGCCTGCATGAGATCACCTTTCGAGCCGCAGAGCAATTCTGCGGAGGGAGGTGATCATTATGGCAGCGAAGAACCCGCGCCAGACCGGCTCGAAAGCCGCGTCTGCCGCCAGCAAGACGCTCGCGAGCTCCAAGTCGTCCCGTGCGGCGAAGTCAGCAGCGGCCAGCGCTCTGTCGCAGACGCCACCGCGCAAGAAGAAGTGAGCAGGCTGCCCTGGGCCTGTAACCAGGGCAGCGCGCTAGTGGACTCGAGCCCATTGGCTCGGTGCTGCTCGAAGTCCTGGCCGCCGCCTCAACCGGGTCAGCCGAACGCCTGCTGAAGCTCGGAAACCGGCGGCAGGTCGCCGACGAAGCCGAACCGGCCCGCGCGCATCTCCCGAGCACCGTCCATGAAGGACTTCAACGCGAGCCGGGACAGCGCCGCGCCGATGCTGACGCGGCGGACGCCGATCGCGGCCAGCTGCTCCAAGGTGATCGACGGGTCGGCGAACCCCATCACGACGTTGACCGGCTTGTCCACCGACGACACCACCGCGCGCATCTCGTCGAGTGTCCGCAACCCCGGCGCGTACAGCACGTCGGCGCCCGCTTCGCCGAACGCCTGCAGGCGCTTGATCGTGTCGGCGAAGTCGTTCGCGCCCCACAGCTGGTTCTCGGTGCGGGCCGTCAGCACCACCGAGCGCGCCCGGGCCGTCTCCACCGCCGCGCGGACCCGGTCGACCGCCAAGCCGAAGTCGTAGATCGGGCTGTCCGGGTCGCTCGACTGGTCCTCGATCGACGCGCCCACCGCGCCCGCGTCGGCCGCCGCGTCGATCATCTTCGCGGCTTCGGTCGGGTCGTCGGCGAAGCCGTTCTCGAGATCGGCGTTCACCGGCAGGGGCGTCGCCTCGGCGATCTCCCGGACGTTGGCCAGGATCTCCGCCCGGGTCGCGCGGGTCCGGCCCACCGCGTTGGCCACGCCGAGGCTCGTCGTGGCCAGGGCGTCGAAGCCGAGACCGGCGAGCAGCCGGGCCGTCCCGGCGTCCCACGGGTTCGGCAGCAGGAAGGGCTCAGGCCGCTCGTGCAGCGCCCGGAACTCGTCGGCGGTCGTCATGCGTCCACCTTCCTCCGCGGACGGCCGGCGGACAACGGTCCGCGGGCGAGGACGCGCGCCACCGCCCCGGCGAGCTCGTCCGGCCGTCCGCGCCAGGCGATGAAGTGGTCCGGGCGCACCAGCACCGCGCCGCCGTCCGAGATCCCCGTGGCGCGCAGCCATTCGTCGTCCTCGACGACGTGGACGTCGAAATCACCCGTCCGTGGCCAGTCGCCGCCCGGCCCGGTCAGCAGCGTGAGCTTCCGCCCGACCAGGTCCAAAGTAGACAGATTCTCGGCGAGCCAGGCGTGGGGGAGCCGTGAACCGGGTGACCCGTCGAGCACGACGTCCTCGGTGGACGGCAGTCCGGGCCGCGCGCCGAGCACCGCCGCCGAGTCGTAGCGGTAGCCGAGGTGGACGACCGGGGCGTTGACGACGCCGGCGGCCGCCCGGGCCGCCGCGGCGGCGGGGCCCTGCTCCCAGTGCAAGCGGGGGTCTTCGAGCCGCCGCAGCGCCTGGTCGAGCGCCAGCGCCGCGACCGGACGGCGTTCGGCTTCGTAGGTGTCCAGCAGTGCCGGGCCCGCGGTGCCGTCGAGGACCGCGGCCAGCTTCCACGCCAGGTTGTGCGCGTCGGCGATGCCGGTGTTCGCCCCGAACGCCCCGAGCGGCGGCACCGCGTGTGCCGCGTCGCCGGCGAGGACCACGCGCCCGGCGCGGAACCGGTCGGCCAGCAGCCCGCGCACCCGCCACGGCAGCACGCTCAGCACCTCCACGGGCAGGTCCGGGACACCGACGGCCGCCCGGACCAGCGCGGCGCAACGGTCCGGCGGGAACGCGTCCACCGGCTCGTCACCGAGCTCGGTATGGAAGATCCAATCCTTCTCGGCGTCGACGGTCACCAGCATCCCGGGCGACTCGGGGGTCGTGATCGTGCAGTTCGCGAAGTGGTGGCCCTTCGTGTACGGCGTCAGGTCGGCGCGGAACAGGATGTTGAGCAGGGGTTTCCCGACCGCGCCCGGCCCGGTCGTGCCGATGCCGAGCGTGGCCCGCACCTCGCTGCGGCCGCCGTCGGCCGCGACCAGGTAGTCCGCGCGCTCGGTGCGCCGCCCGTCCGGGCCGTCGAGGACCGCGGTGACGCCGGTGTCGTCCTGCTCGAACGAGACGAGTGTGGTCGAGTACTCGACCGTCGCGCCGCGTTCGCGGGCCGCGGTGAGGAGCGCCGCGTCGAGCCGGTCCTGCGGGCAGGTGCCGCGCAGCACGCTAGGGCTGTGCCGGGACGCGGCGACGTTCGGGCTGTTCGGCGTCGCGGGCGGCGTGTCGGGCAGGTCCGCGGTGACCAGGGTCGGCGCGGAGATCTTGCCGAGACCGGCCGAACGCCGGACGGAGACCGCCTCGACCGCGTCGGCGATCCCCGCCTGGCGGAAGAACTCCAAGGTCCGGAAGCCCAAACCGGTGGCACGCGGGTGCGTGGACGGCCCGTCGGCGCGTTCGACGACGAGTGCGGGCACGCCGTGGTGAGCGAGGAAGAGCGCGGTGGACAGGCCGACGGTGCCGCCGCCGGCAACGAGCACGCGAGTCATGGTTACCCCCAGGTATGGCTACAGTGTTCTCACTACGGATACACCGTAGCCACTCAGGTACGCTGTTCGCAACGAACCCGGGAGGACGACGATGGCGGAAGAGCCGGCGCTGGTCTGGGCGAAGGAGCGGCGCAGGCCGCGGCGTCAGGCCCCGAGCGTCGAGCAGATCGTGCGGACGGCGATCACGATCGCCGACACCGAAGGCCTGCCCGCGCTTTCGATGCGCCGGGTCGCGGCCGACCTCGGGTCGGGCACGGCGTCGCTCTACCGCTACGTCGCGAGCCGCGACGACCTGCTGGACCTGATGATCGACGAGGTCAAGGGCGCCGAGGACACCGAGCTCACCGGGGACTGGCGCGCGGACCTGGCGAGCGTCGCCCGGCAGGTCCGCGCGACGCTGCTGCGGCACCCGTGGCTGAGCGGCGAGATCCCCGGCCGCCCGGCGCTGGGAACGAATTCACTGCGCCGCCACGAAGCCGCCCTCGCGGCGGCAGCCCCGCTGGCCGGCGACATCACGTTCGTCGCGGGGGCGGTGGACGTGGTCCTGGCGTACGTCTTCGGCACGGTGACGCAGGAGCTCGCCGAGCTGCAGGCCCAGCGCCGGTCGGGGCTGACGAAGGAGCAGTGGCAGGCCAGCGTCGGCCCGTACATCCGCGAAGTCATCGAGAGCGGCGAGTACCCGCAGTTCTCGCGCCGGGTGATCGAGGGGGAGGATCGCGGCGCGGAGGAGGTCTTCGAGTTCGGCCTGGGCTGCGTGCTGGACGGCATCGCGGCCCGCTCGCCGCGCTGAGGCGTCAGCTCCCGGCCTGGAGGATCCATTCCCGCCCGTCCGGATCCCGGACGGTCATCTCGCGGGTCCCGAAGTGGGTGTCTTCGAACGGAGAGACGACTTCGACGTCGGGCGTCGCGTCGCTGGGGGTCTTGAGCACGAGCCGCATTCCGGTCGGCCGGCTTTCGGGGACCTCGGCGATGAACAGGTAGGGCCCATCGCCGTTGCGCAGCAGTCCCGAGTTGTGGTCGGTCGCGAAGTCGATTTCGTAGCCGAGGGTCTGGAAGAACTTGGCCGTCTTCCCCCAGTTGTGCGTCTCGAGGTACACGGCGTCGATCCCGCTGGTGGTCATCACTTTTCTCCTTCGGTGGCGAGGTAATGGCGAAGCGCCTCGGTGACGAGCGCCGACAGCGACTGCCCGGTGTCGACGGCGTGGTGCTTGACCTCCCGGATCAGGTCGACCGGGAGGTACACGTTGAACTGCTTGACGTCCTTGTCCGCCATGACAGGATGCTAGCATCCTAACTTGGTAGCCGTCGACCTCCACCGGATCTCCACCGGAACCGCTCGGGAAATCCACGGCCGCACGGCAGGATCGGGCCCGATGAACTGGCTACGGGAATTCGAAGAGGAAGCCGAACGCCGACGCCGTCGCGAGGATCCGCCGTGGGCGCGCGGGGCCAGGCTGCATCCTGACGTCGCCAAGAGCGTTCAGCGGTTCCAGGTCGGCGAAGCCGGGGACGGCGCCAACCTCATCGCGAAGGCCGGTGGCGGCGACTACCTCGCCGCCGTCAAGCTGTTCGTCGCCGAGGAGCAGAACCACGCGCGGATGCTCGCCGAACTGCTCCGAGCAGCTGAAGTGCCCACCATCGCGACGCACTGGTCCGACACCGTGTTCGTCCGGCTGCGGCGGGCGCTCGGGCTGCGGCTGGAGCTGATGGTGCTGCTCATCGCCGAGGTCGTCGCGCTGCGGTACTACCGCGCCCTGCGCGACGGCGCCGGCGACCCCCTCGTCACGCAGGTCGCCGCCCGGATCCTCGCCGACGAGGAACGGCACGTGCCCTTCCACTGCCACCGGCTGCGGATCGGGTTCGCGGGCTTCTCCAAGCCGGCACGCGCCACGGTGTTCGGTGCCTGGCGGGTGCTGCTGCTCGGCGTCGCGGTGACGGTCGCCGCCGACCACGGGCCGGCGCTGCACCGGCTC
The DNA here is from genome assembly GCF_040682775.1 of Amycolatopsis sp. NPDC051106. Taxonomy (NCBI): domain Bacteria; kingdom Bacillati; phylum Actinomycetota; class Actinomycetes; order Pseudonocardiales; family Pseudonocardiaceae; genus Amycolatopsis; species Amycolatopsis sp. NPDC051106. The sequence continues at coordinate 10,059 of NZ_JBFBBQ010000040.1, forward strand.
GGCGTCGGACGGCTCGTCTTCGTCGCCGACGTCCTCACCGCCTTCGAAGCCGCCCTCGCGCGGATCCGCGGTGAAGAACCGAAACCGAAGCCGAGGTACACGCCGAAGCGCGCCCGGCCACGCGGGCTCGTCTAAAGAAGCCCGGCCAGCTCCCGCAGCGACGCCGTGATGCGCTCCGGCGTCACGCCCCGCGCGCGCTGGTGCAGGTACAGCTCGGGCGCGAGGGGCGCCAGCAGGACGTCGGCCAGCACGTCGGGGTCGGGGGTGCCGGAGGCCAGGATCCGGACGTGCGTGCGCCAGAAGCCGTACGCGCCCGTCGTGAAGCGGGAGTGACCGACCTCCGTGCCCAGCACCAGGTGCGCGTGCCGCTCCAGCAGGTCCACCATCGCCGCGTAGAACGCCGCGAGCCGCTCGGCCGGCGGCGCGCCCGGGCCCAGCGGCGGGTCGCCGCGCAGCAGGGACTCCTGCAGCCGGCGTTCGTGCTCGTCCAGGAGAGCGACGGCGATCGCCGCGCGGTCCGGGTAGCGGCGGTAGAGCGTGCCGCGGCCGACGCCGGCCGCGCGGGCGATGTCCTCCATCGTCACGTCGGCCGCGCCGTGGGCGGTGAACAGCTCGTCGGCCGCCGCGAGGATCTTCGCGCGGTTGCGGGCCGCGTCGGCGCGTTCGGGCATGGCGGCAGCCTAGGGAATAAGCGGACGGGGCGTCCAGTTGACCTCAAGCGGACATCGTGTCCACTTGAGGAGGAACCGTGAGCCACCTGCTGCACCTCGACTCCAGTGCCCGCCGCACGTCGTTCTCCCGCGAGCTGTCCGCTCGCTACGCCGCGAACTGGACCGGCACCCGCACCTACCGCGACCTCGCCGCCGACCCGGTTCCGGTGATCGGCGAGGCGTGGACCGAGATCTGCGACGCCCTGCTCACCGCGGGGATCACCGATCCCGCGCACTACGCCGACGTCGTCGAAACGCCCGCGCAAAAGCAGGCCTGGGCGATCATCGAACCGCTGCTGGCCGAGCTGCTCGAAGCCGACGTCGTCCTGATCGGCGCGCCGATGTACAACTTCTCGATCCCGGCCGCGCTCAAGACGTGGATCGACCAGGTGACGTTTCCGCGGATGTCCTTGCGGGGCAAAGCCTTCGTCATCGCCGGTGCTCGCGGCGGGACGTACGCGCCGGGGACGCCGCGAGCGCCGTTCGACCACCACGAGCGCTACCTGCGGGACTTCATCGCCGGGCACTACGACGTCGACGACGTCCGGTTCGTGCACGCCGAGCTGACCAACGCGCTGGTCGACCCGCACCTGGCCGCGCGCGAAGGTGAGCGCGCCGCTTCGCGCGAAGCGGCCCTGAAGGCGCTCTGATGGGCTGGGTGACGCTCGTCTTCGCCGGACTCGTCGAGATCGCCTGGTCCCAGAGCATCAAACCGACCGAGAACTTCACGAAGCCGTGGCCGACGCTGCTGTGCTTCGTGCTCGGAGCCGCCGCCGTCTACCTGCTCTCGCGGGCGATGGACACCGTCCCGGTGGGCACCGCCTACGCGGTGTTCACCGGGATCGGCGCCGTCGGCGCGATCGTGCTCGGCGTCGTCGTGACCAAGGACCCGCTGAGCGTCGGCCGGGTGGCCGCGCTGGCCCTGATCGTCGGCGGCGTCGTGCTCGCCCACGTTACTAATCCGACCTAAAGTAGGCCGGCCCCTGAGCGGCAGGCAACCGTTGCCGCGAAAGCCATCCGGCCGTGACTGTGGTCGGATTAGTAACTAACGGCTCAGTACTTCGTGAGCTGCTCCCACAGGAACTCGAAGACCAGTGCCCACTTGAACGCCAGCTGCTCGTTGTCGGCCGCGGCACCGTGGCCGCCTTCGATGTTCTCGTGGTAGCGGACGTCGTGCCCCTGCTCACGCATGCGCGCCACCATCTTGCGGGCGTGGGCGGGGTGCACGCGGTCGTCGCGCGTCGACGTCACGAACAGCGACGGCGGGTACGCGCGTCCACTGTGGACGTTCTGGTACGGGGAGTACTTCGAGATGTACTCCCATTCCGCGGCTTCGTCCGGGTCGCCGTACTCGGCCATCCACGACGCGCCGGCCAGCAGCAGGTGGTAGCGGCGCATGTCGAGCAGCGGCACCTGGCTGACGATCGCGCCGAACCGCTCCGGGTAGCGCGTCAGCATGACACCCATCAGCAGGCCGCCGTTGCTGCCGCCCTGGATCCCGAGCTTGTCCGGCGTCGTGATGCCGCGCTCGACCAGGTCCGCGGCCACGGCGGCGAAGTCCTCGTACACGCGGTGGCGCCGCGCCTTGATCGCCTGCGTGTGCCAGCTCGGCCCGTACTCGCCGCCGCCGCGGATGTTCGCGACGACGTACGTGCCGCCGCGCGCGAGCCAGCCGCGGCCGATCATCCCGCTGTAGGACGGCGTCAGCGAAACCTCGAAGCCGCCGTAGCCGGTCAGCAGCGTCGGCCCGCCTTCGGCGCCGGACGGCCGGACGACGAAGTACGGGACCTTCGTGCCGTCCTCCGACGTCGCGAAGTACTGCGCGACGCTCATGCCCGAAGCGTCGAAGAACGCCGGAGCCTGCTTCAGCACTTCGGCCTCTTCGCCGACGTGGCCGTAGCTGAGCGTCGACGGCTGGAGGAAGCCGCTGGAGTTGATCAGGTACTCGTCGCTGACGTCGGGATCGGTGTCGAAGATGTCCGCGCTGCCGAACTCCGGCCCGCCGGAGAGGGGCTCCTCGGCCCAGCCGTCCGGGCCCGGCGTCAGCGTGCGCAGCTCGGTGCGGACGTCGCGCAGCAGGCCGAGCAGCAGGTGGTGGCGCGTCCAGGCCCAGTAGTCGAGCGAGGTGTGCTCGTCGGGGGTGAACAGCGTGGTGAACGCCCGGTCGCCGCCCATGAAGTCGTCGAACCGGATGCCGATCAGCGACCCCGCCGGGTGCTCCACGCCCCCGACGGTCCACGCCGTGCGCGGGCGCACCAGCAGCCATTCGCGGTGGACGGACGCGCTCGCGTCGTCCGGGACGTCGATCTTGACCAGCCCGCCGGGCGTGCGCAGGTACAGCTCGGAGCGGTAGAAGTCGACGGCGCGGCTGACGAAGTCGCGTTCGAAGCCTTCGGTCGGGTCGTGCGACGCGCCGATCGAGACGTCGTCGGGCTTGCCCTCGTAGACCGTCGTCGCGGCCTCGAGCGGCGTGCCCCGGCGCCACTCCTTGGCCAGCCGCGGGTACCCGGAGCTGGTCAGCGTGCCCTCGCCGAAGTCGGTGCCGACGTAGACGCGGTCTTCGTCGATCCAGCCGATCCGGGTCTTCGCCTCCGGCACGGTGAAGCCGCCCTCGACGAACTCGTGCGCGTCGAGGTCGAACTCGCGTACGACCGTGGCGTCCGCGCCGCCGCGGGACAGCTCGACGAGGCCGCGCCGGTAGCCCGGCCGCAGCACGGTGGCGCCCTGCCAGACCCAGTTCTCGCCCTCGGCCTCGGCCAGCGCGTCGACGTCGATCAGCAGCTCCCACTCGGGCTCGGCCCGCCGGTAGGACTCCAGCGTCGTGCGCCGCCACAGGCCGCGGGGGTGGCTCGCGTCCTGCCAGAAGTTGTAGAGGAGCTCGCCGCGGCGGCGCACGTACGGGATCCGGTCGTCGGCGTCGAGCACCTCGCGCAGCTCGGCACGCAGCTCGGCGAACCGGGCGCCGGTGGTCAGCTCGGCCAGCGTCTCGTCGTTGCGGGTGCGCACCCAGCCGAGCGCGTCATCGCCGGTCACGTCTTCCAGCCACAGGTACGGGTCCTCGACACTCATTCCGATAGTTTCGCCTGCTCCCGGTCCTGATGGCCACCGGGCGGCGTTTTCGTTTCGTGATCCATCCCTCTTCGGGCGTCCGTATGCTGGGTGCCATTGAGCAGGGGGAGAACGTGACCGACACCGACGGCCCGGCTCCGCCGGGGCACTCCGGGCCGCCATCACCGCCGCCGATGGTGGCCCGGTCACCGGAACCCGCGTGGGTGCCCGAGCCGAACCCGTGGGCGCCGAACTGGGCCGCCGCGCCGCCCGTGCCGATCGCCCCGCCGCACAACCGGCTCTGGGGCGCTGTCGCCGGAGTCATGATCGTCGTGCTGGCGATCTCGCTGATCGCGGCCACCATCCCGCGCCGGGTCGACGGGCACGCGGTCGTGGCGCAGGGCGCCGACACCGGCCGCGCGTACAGCGGCGGTTCGGACGGGAAGCCCGCGAAGCCCGTGCCGGAGCTCGCCCGCAACCCGCTGCTCTCCGACGCCATCACCCCCGGACCCGCGACGTGCTCCCTGCCCGATCTCGGCCGGGCCGCCGCACAGCTGAAGGCCTACTACGGGGCACTCGTCGACTGCCTGGAGCAGTCCTGGCGCCCGGCGCTGCAGAAGGCGAACGAGCCCACGCTGACCGCGACCGTCTCGGTGACCCTGCCCGAGCACAGCGCGTGCGGCGAAGCGCCTACGGAGAACGAAGCCGTCGCCTACTACTGCGGCGGCGACACCACGATCTACGCCCCGACCGACTGGATGCTGTCGGACGCCGGGCTCAACAAGGCCCGGCACATCGCGACGATCGCCCACGAGTACGGCCACCACGTCCAGCGGGAAAGCGGCATCCTGTCCGCGGCGGCCGACAAGATGACCTCGCCGGACGAGGACAGCGCGGCCGACAAGGAGGTCGTCCGCCGGATCGAGCTGCAGGCGAACTGCTTCGGCGCGCTGTTCCTGGCGGCGGTCGCCGGCTCGGGCTCGGTCAGCCGGTCGCTCGCGAACGCCGCCGTCGCCGACTACGGCCGCGCCAACGACAGCGACACCCACGGCTCGCGCGCCCACCAGCTGTCCTGGGCGAAGGCCGGCTACGACGTCAAGACGACGAAGGCGTGCGACACGTGGAGCGCCGCGCCCGCCGAGATCAGCTGACGGTCCACGCCGGGTCACGGCCGAGGAGGGCGAGGAACCGGTCGAGTTCGCCCGCGTCCGCTCCGGTTTCGACGCGGTGCGCGAACGAGCCGTTCTTCTCGCGTCCTTCGTCCGGGATGCGTTCGGCGAGCTGCAGCGCGGCGTGCACGGCTTCGGCGTCCGGCTCGTAGGGCAAGCCGAGCGCACGGGCCAGGTCCCAGCCGTGCGCGACGGTGTCGACGAGGTGCATGTGCGCGGCGATCGTGCCGGGGAACGTGCCGAAGTGGTTGATCGTGAGCTGCCGGTCCAGCACGGCGTCGTCGGCCATGGCGGCCAGGAAGTCGTCGACGGACGCCCGGTACGCGGCGCGGGCGTCGTCGCCGAGGTCGCCGGCGTCCCAGTCCGGCGCCGAACCCTCGCGGGCCGCGGTCGCGAAGGCGTGGTTCTCACTGACCTGGTGGCGGAGGAGATCGGCCAAGGTCCAGCCGGCACACGGCGTCGGGCGGGCGAGGTCGGCGGGCGTGGCGGCGGCGACGATCTTGTCGAGGACGAGCAGGCTGCGGCGGTCGAGTTCGCGGAGATCCATGCGTCGGACGCTAGGCGGGTCAGCGGACCACGAACAGTGCCAAAGCCGTGCTACTTCAGGTGTGCCAATCTGGAGTGGTGGACGTGCACATCGACCTGACCGGGACGCGCGGGCACCGCGACGCGATCTACCGGCAGCTGCGCGCGGCGATCCTGGACGGCCGGATCCGGCCCGGCGAGGCGCTGCCGCCCACGCGGGAGCTCGCGCAGCAGCTGGCGGTCTCCCGCACGACGGTCAGCGCGGCCTACGACCGGCTCACCGCCGAGGGCTTCCTCGCCGGGCGCGTCGGCGCGGGCACGTTCGTGACGGCGTCGTCGGTGACGCGTCCCGCGCCGTCCTCGGTTTCGGGAGTCCGCCCGCTGCCGGAGTGGGACGCGGTGCCGTCGCCGCCCGCGCCGTTCGCCCCGGCGCCCGAGTTCGACTTCCGGCCGGGCGTCCCGGACCTGACGCGGTTCCCGTTCGACACCTGGCGCCGGCTCGTCACGCAGCGGCTGCGCGCGGGCCAAGCCGACCTGATGACCTACGGCGACCCGCAGGGTCTCGCTTCACTGCGCGCTGAGATCGCGCGGCACGTCGGGGTCTCGCGGGACGTGCGGGCGAGCCCGGACCAGGTCGTCGTCACCGCCGGGGCCCAGCAGACGACCGATCTGGTCGGGCGGGTGCTGCTGCGAGCGGGGGACGTGGCCGCCGTCGAGGACCCCGGCTACCCGCCGCCGCGGCTGGTGCTGGCCGCGCGCGGCGTGCGGGTCGCGCCGGTGCCGGTGGACGCGTCCGGGATCGTCGTCCGGGCCATTCCGGCCGGGACGCGGCTGGTGTACGTGACGCCGTCGCACCAGTACCCGCTGGGGCTGTCGATGTCGCTGGAGCGGCGTCTCGAGCTGCTGGACTGGGCCGAGCGCAACGACGCCGTGCTCGTCGAAGACGATTACGACACCGAGTTCCGCTACACCGGACGGCCTCTGGAACCGTTGCACAGCTTGGATTCCCGCGGCCGGGTCGTGTACGTCGGCTCGTTCTCGAAGGTGCTTTCGCCCGCGCTGCGGCTGGGTTTCCTGATCGCGCCGCCGTCGCTGGTGCCGGCGTTGGTGAAGGCCCGGTACCTGACCGACTGGCACGCGCCGAACGTCGAGCAGGCGGCGCTGGCGGCGTTCATGGCCGAGGGCGGCTTCGCGCGGCACGTCCGGCGGATGCGGAAGGTCTACCGCGCGCGGCACGAGCTGCTGTCGGGTTCGCTCGCCGCGTCGTTCGCCGATTTCTTGACACCGTTGCCGTCTTCCGCGGGCCTGCACTTGAGCGCCACTTCTCCGGCGGATCTTTCGGCCCTGGTCCGCCGCGCCCGGCACGCCGGTGTCCGGTTGTATTCGCTGGGGGACTTCGCCGTGGGGGAGCGGCGGCACGGGCTCGTGTTCGGCTACGGTGCGGTCGCGGCCGAGCGGATCGAGCCGGGGCTGGCCCGGCTGCGGGCGCTGGCGGACGAGGGAGTGGCATGACCGACGACGTGCTGGTGGCGATCGACGCGGGTCTGCGTCAGCACATCGGCGGCGACCGCGCGGGCGCGTACGCGACGTTCACGGCGTTGTGGGCGTCGATCGGCCCGGACGGCGACCCGCTGCACCGCGTCGCGCTGGCGCACCACATGGCCGACGTCTGCGACGACCCGGCGGAGGAGCTGGAGTGGGACCTGCGTGCGCTGGAGGCGGCGGGCGCGATGACCGACTCGGCGACCGCGCGCGGCTTCTACCCGTCACTGCACCTCAACCTGGGTGAGGACTACCGCAAACTGGGTGACGTGGAGGTGGCGCGCGAGCATTTGGCGCTGGCGCGCGCCCGCCTCGACGCCCTGGCCGACGACGACTACGCGACCGGCCTCCGCCTGGCCCTGGACGGCCTGGCCGAACGCCTCGGCTGAATCTTTTTCATACCACGAATTCGCCCCGTTTGCCGGACTTTCGCGCACGTCCCGGTGCCCTTACCCTGTGGTGATCCAGCTCACCGACGGGAAGGATCGCCATGCGGATTGCGGATCTGCTGCGCAAGAAGGGGTCGGCAGTCGCGACGGTCACCCCGGAGACCACGGTGACGGCGCTGCTGGCCGGCTTGGCCGAGCACAACGTGGGCGCGATGGTGGTGGTGTCCCCGGAAGGCTCGATAGCGGGCATCGTGTCCGAACGCGACGTGGTCCGCCGCTTGAACGAGCACGGCCCGGCCCTGCTGAACGGGCCGGTGTCGGAGATCATGACGAAGCTGGTGGCAAGCTGCGGCCCGGAAGACTCGGTGGACCAGCTGTCGGTGCTGATGACGGAGCGCCGGATCCGGCACGTGCCGGTCCTGGTCGACGGGCGGTTGGCGGGGATCGTCTCCATCGGTGACGTGGTGAAGAACCGGATGGAGCAGCTGGAGAAGAGCCAGGAACAGCTGGAGGCCTACATCTCCCAGGGTTAGCGGTGCTCCGCATGGTCTCGTCTGATGTGGGACACATCGGGCGAGACCATGCGTAAGATTCCGGCCGGAGATAAAGAGCTCACGCGCGTCGAAGCCAGCTGCGCTGAGACGTGCGCGGCTGACCACCACGGAGAATCACGGACCGCCCCTCGGGCGCGATCACGGTCTGGTTGATCCCGACAGCCGAGGCGAACACCAAACAGCCGTTCAGTACGGCTATCAACCATTTCAGCGGTGAGCCATCCGCTATCGCCGCCGTCAATAAGGCAAGTGCCATGGCGACGACGAATGCAGTTCGCAGCCGCCATAGCTCGGTGTATCGCCGGCCTGCCAAGCTTTGGACGACGTGTGGTACCAGCAGTGTCGCTGCTGTCGCACCCTGTAGAGTGAGAACGCTTTCAACGGTGAACAGCTGGTCTATCTGCATTAGTTCACGACTCTTCTTGCTCGTACCGACGCCGATGCAGTGCGGACGTTATGGCGGTCAGAAGGGGGGACCACTCGTCGGCTTCGCCCAGCATGATGAGCTCATCATCCTTAATTCTGTGTCTTTGTTCCATTGCGGTGCGAAGCGCCGCTTCGGCCAGGCTGTGGTTGATTCCGGCGTCGTCGATCCAATCCACAACTTGTTCGGCATCGACCCGGTCAACGTTGACGTTGCCGTCGAATAGGTGAGCGAGGAGGTCGTCCAGGCTTCGAGCGGCGAGCGCACGGAAGTCGTCGGCCTCTCCCGGCTGGTCGCGATCGGTGCCGCACGTGAGCTCCATGAGCTGTGAGTGCATCTGCACCGCGGCTTCCGCGCCGTCGAGACGTCGTCTCCACCGCAGATTACCTACCCCGCGCCGCGCGCCGGTGATCATCGCGTGCCATGCCTCGGGCTCGAGTCGGACCGCTCGCCGGGCCAGTATCAGATCTGCTGAACGGCGGACCTTTTCATCGAACACCACGGCGCCAATTCGCCCGTGCAGGAAGCGTATGATGTCGCTGTCTTCGGCGATTACCTGTGCAGAGGTATCCTCCGCGTCTACCTCTTCCGATAGGGTGACCGCGATCGCCCATGCTTTAGTCGAAGAATCATTCATTTGATGCTCCTCCTTGCAGTAGAATCGCCAATTCCGAATCACTCTGAATCAGGTGTCGAAGTCTTCCGATCGCGCGGGCGTGACGTTGACGGCAGGCGGTCGGATTTACTTCGAGAAGTTCGGCGATCACGTCGTACGTCAATGCCTCGTAGTGTCGTAGCTGGATGATCAGCTGATCTGTCTGACTCAGATTTGTCACCAGGTCGTTGATACGTCGGTTCAGCGAGTCCTGCGTAGCTGGTCTTCCAGCCTCCGAGCGCGGCTCGGGCATCTCCAAGGGGTCGGTAGGGATCTCACGACCTGCCCGGTACTGGGTGCGTAGAACATTGCGGACGAATCCGCGTAGCCATGATTCGAATGAGGCTCGTGAGCCGTCGAACTTGGTGATGCGTTCGACGGCGAGTTCGACGGCCTTTTCGCACACTTTTTCCCTGTCGGCGGCGGACAAGTCAGGTGCGATCAGGGACGCGTAGTGGGTGAGCCTCGCGCCGCACAGGCTCACAAGGTACGGCCCGGCTTCAGGTACGCCTGCTTTGGCGAGATCGACCAGTGTCTGGACATCGCCGGCGCTGACTACGTTGATCATGGCTGCTCGGTTCCTCGCGCCGATAAGGTCGCACATACGCTTCTTGTCGGCGGCTGAGCGTCGTCGATCAATACGTCACCGATTCGGTCATCGTCGCTGTCCCAGTGGCGCAATAGTCCGGGCACGCGCCAGGCGATCACATGCATGTCGCGGCTGTGGTCGGTCGAGTCGATCACTGCTTCAGCGAGTACAGCCGGCTCGCCCCGACGGAATCTTGCGCGGTCTACCAGCTCCACGACCCAGATCCACTTGGGCATGGGAATTCGGAGGTATGCGTGCTTGACCGAGTCGAGGAAAAGCTGATGGTGCCTAGTCTGCTTGAACTCGGTGGACCGGATCGCCGTTGTGACGTACTCCACCTCGTTCCGTTTTCTCAGGCGCCTTAATAGTTCCTTTCCTTCAGCGCGGCCTGAGCGAAGCCAGAGGTTTTCGGCCGACTGCGTGAGGTCGAACTCTAGCCTTGTTCGTCCGATAGGCTCGGCGCGCTCAACCGGAACGTACAGTTGATCGGGGAGTGGGACAACAAGGCACTGCCATGGGTCACCGGCAAAGGCTGTACGCGCTGGAAGCAGTTGGTAGGGACCGACTTCGTCGTCTTGGCAAATGAATTGCGGTTCGGAGTTCCGGCCCGATCCGGGCTTGTATCCCACGAGTACGAAACAGTGGTGATGAGTACCCACAATGACCGGGAGGGCCGAGTCCAGGTAGCGACAAGCGAGTGATTCGAGAGTCTCGCCGGTGGGCCGAAGCATCTCGGGCCGGTAGACCAATGGAGGCAGTCCTGCGTTCTGCAACACAGCGGACAGCTGCCCGATGGTGAGTCCTGGTGACGGAACTGGCCTGCCTAGATCGGTGCCCATGGGTGCGGCTGCCATGGCTCCGGGCAGGTGGCGGGGTGAACCATACCGTAAGCGGTGAAAGTACGACACGGTCCACGCGGCGGCGTGGGCACATATGCCGAGCTGGCTGTCTTGCGCCATGAACGGGGCGGCTGTTACGGAGTAGGTTTTTCCGAAAAAGTTCACGACGTCTGTTGCGGCGCAGGCCACGTGAGGTGCGAGTTCATCGGGAACGGCGAGCATCGTGCGTCCTACCGGCGCTCCAGAAACGGGTCGCAGGACGCAGTAGCCCAAATACTGCATGTCGTCGAATACGGCTGCTACATGGTCGTCGTACACCTCAGTCGGTGGAGGTTCGAGAAAGAAATGGAGACGATGAGTGAAGCCTGGGTACTGTCGGAACGTGCGTGAGTAGAACCGACTGTGCTCGTCTTGGTAGTCAAGGTCGTTGTACCGGTACTCGATAACCGCGGTCCGAGCTCCGTTGTTCAGTGCAGTCTCGATCACATTGATCAATGCTCGCCGGCGGCTGACCGGTTCGGGATCCGTTCCGCAGTAGCGGTCCACCAAGAAGGCAAGCGTGCCCGGTTTCGTGAGGTCGACGATCGCCGCCGGTGTCTGATGTGACCATCCGTTAGGCCTCATGCCGGCCTCCATTAGCCGCCCAGCCATCCGAGTTGTTCGAGGTCGAGCCGCTGGTGGAGGCGGTCCACTCGGTCGAGGCGCTCGGCCACCTGAGCTGCAACCTCGGCTGGCAGTTCGAAGTCTTGAACCTCGCTCCGAGGTCGGTAGTGGAGGCCTGTACGTAGAAGGGACAAGGGGGTACCGGATCCGAAGACTTCGTCGTAGCTCTGGTTCTGTAGTGCCATCGTGCTCGCTCCGATCTCGGAAGGAACCGACCTCTCGGTGAGCGTGTGCTTGGAGCCCGTTCACAGTTGCCTCCGTCCTCGCATGGCATGGACCGCATGCGCGAGCCGGCGGGCCACCCGGAGCAGGCTCGCCATCTGTAGTTGACAGCCGTGTGACACGCCTCGACTGAACCAGGCGCCACGTTCGGCGTAACAGAGAAAGTCAGGTGTGTCGTCACGGTGCACTTCCCGAGGGTCGTAGCTGGATTGCACCGTCAGATTCGCGTTCGGCCACCGCTCTGTTACGGCTCACGTAGGGCACAAAGACCCTAATTATCGTGAATAACGTGACAAGGTGACCTGGGTGGAAATTCACACTTTGCTGTCGGAAATTTTCGGCCACGTCTTCGAAGAGGTTGCAAGACGTGTCGTGCGCAGGGCGCCGCGCGGATTTATTCCCGCCAGCCGGAGAGTTCCACGCCCTTCGCGACATCCACCCGGTAAGACAACGTCACCGTCTTGGTCTCACCCGCCGCCAGCGTCAGCTTCCACGTGTACTCGCCCAGCGCCGACGTCTCCACCGGCTCCGGCGACGTCTTCACGTCCTTCACCGTGACCGCGTCATCCCGCGAGACCGGCGCTTGGTCCACCACGGTCACGACAGCTTCCCGAGGCCCGTGGTTACCAACAGAAATCCGATACTCCGCCTCACGCCGCTTCTGCCCCGACAAAGTCGCCTTCGAAGCCGTCCGGCGCACCAGCTCCCGCTCGACCCGGATCCGGTCGTCGACCCCCAAAGCCAACTCGAGCTCTTCGCCGGGGGCCCAAGGCTCCAACCGAGTCGTGCCGACGAACTCCGCGTCGTGGAACACCGAAGCCCGTCCCGGCCGCAACGCGAAAGAGGACGAATTGACGACCGTCGCCCGCAGATAAGCCTCCTCGGCCAACACCGGCGCCGTCACGTAACCCAAAACCGCCGTCAGTGAAAGCTGAGCCAACGTGGTCCGATGCCCGGAAGCCCCCGACGGCACCGCCACCGGACGCGACGGCCGATACGTCACCGCCGTCGTCCCCTGCTCGACCGCGGCGAACTTCGGTGCCATGGCAGGAGCGGCCGCCGCGAACCGCATCCGCGAACCCTCCGGAATGCCACCCCCGGAACCGCCATAAGCCGCCGCCGGGGCCGGGGGGACCGGGTGGACGCGGTCCAGGTACCACGGCGAAAGCTCCGGCACGACCACCGAAACGGCCGGCCGCGCCGTCGACAGCGCCAGCTCGCACTCCGGCCAGTCCTCGCCCGTGTGCTGGCTGACCAGCCCGTACGACATGACCGTCACGTCCGTGCCGCGGACCCGGATGTCGTACCCCGGCTCCCAGTTCGCACCCGGGACCACATAGGACAACTCCAGTTCGGCGCTACCGGAAGCATCCGAAATCTCCAGCTCCACCACCACAGACGTACTGTCCTCTTCGGACCGGGCACTGTGGGATTCGATCCGCCGATCCAAAGCAGCGAGGTCTTCGCGCAGCCGTGCGATCCGATCGGACAACACCCGCCGGGCCTTCAACGCCGACGCCAGTCTCGAACTCAAAGCGTCGGTCACCTCGGTGACGCGCGACGGCTCGGCGGTCCCGGCCGCCAGCGCCTTCGCGAAGCTGCCGCCGCTGCGCTTCGCGAGCGAAGTCAGCAGATCCACCTTCATCGCTTCGGCCGCTTCGTCGTCCACGACGCCGTCGAGCGTTGCCTGGTCCGCGCGCCGCTGCTCCACCAAAGCGCGTAACGCGGCATCGGCCGGTGAGGCGTGCCGCTCGGTGCGGACGTCGACGCCCGTGATCAGCGCCGGGCCGGTCCCGGTGACGCGCACCGAGCCCGGGTCCAGCGACAGGGGGAGCCCGGCGAAGGTCAGGCGCGGCCCGCCGTCGAGCGGTGCCTTGCCCCGGCGGGTGATCCGGGCCTGCTGCGGGTAGACGGTCACGGCGGCGATCGGCGCTTCCACGGTCGGCATGCCCCCGACGTTAGTCTCTTGACACTCCCGAGGCCGGGGCGGAAGTCTCGACAGTCGTCCGCTTCGCCCGGCTTGGGGGTTTGAGTGAAAGCCGCACGAACCGCAGTCCTGCTCCTCGCACTGGCCACCCTGCCGCTCACGGCGGTCGCCGCCGAAGCCGCCGATCCGCCCGGCCCGGTCTTCACCGGCGGCCAGGCGCAACCGGTGTTCGACCCGGCCGACGTCGTCCGCGAGGACGTCTGGGTCACCGCGCCCGTCGACAGCGACCACGACGGCCAGGACGACCTCGTCCACGCCCAGGTCGTGCGCCCGCGCGCGACGCAGCAGGGCCTGAAGGTCCCCGTCGTCTACCAGGCCAGCCCTTACTACGCCGGCGGCAACGACATCGCGAACCACGACGTCGACGTCGAGCTCTACGCGCCCGGGTACGCCCGCGGCCCGGAAGGCCCGCGCGTCGCCGCGCACGGCGTCGGCCCGGCCGCCCCGATCACCTGGCGTTACCAGGACTACTTCACCGCGCGCGGGTTCGCCGTCGTCTACGGCGAGTCGCTCGGCTCCGGCCTCTCCACCGGCTGCCCGACCACCGGTGACGTCAACGAGACGATCGGCGCGCGTTCGGTCGTCGACTGGCTCAACGGCCGCACGCCCGCCCGCGACGCCGCCGGTGCCGCGGCGAAGGCGGACTGGAGCACCGGCAAGACCGGCATGATGGGCGTTTCCTACAACGGGACGTTGCCCAACGCCGTCGCGAGCACCGGCGTCGAAGGCCTCGAGACGATCGTGCCGATCGCGGCCATCTCCAGCTGGTACCAGTACTACCGCAACGACGGCGCCGTCGTCGCGGCCGGCGGCTTCCAGGGCGAGGACGCCGACGTGCTCGCCGAGTACGTCTACACCCGCGAAGACCGGCAGGTCTGCCGCCCGGTGATCGACGGCCTGGCCCGCGACCAGGACCGCGTGACCGGCGACTACACGCCGTTCTGGGACGTCCGCAACTACCGCAACGACGTCGGACGAGTGCACGCGTCGGTGCTCGCGGTGCACGGCCTCAACGACTGGAACGTCAAGACCGACCAGGTCGCCGAGTGGTACGACGCGCTGAAGGCGCACGGCGTCGAGCACAAGATCTGGCTGCACCAGTCCGGCCACGCCGACCCGTACTCGCTGCGGCGCGACGTCTGGCTCGCGACGCTGAACAAGTGGATGTCGCACTACCTCTACGGCGTCGACAACGGCATCCAGAACGAGCCGAAGGCGACGATCCAGCGCGAAGACCTCTCCTGGGTCGACGAAGCCGACTGGCCGGCGCCCACGACGGCCGACGTGCGCGTCTACCCGTGGCCCGGCGGCAAGGCGAAGGGCACCATCGACACGCGCAACCCGGTGCCTGGTAGGGCGGCCGTCGAAACCCTCGCCGACGACTCGTCGAAGACGATCGAGCAGCTGGCAGGCCTGGCCTCGTCGGGCAACCGGCTGTTGTACGCGACTTCGGCGGCGAAGCAGTCCGTCCGGCTCTCGGGCACCGCGCGGGCCGACCTGGCGCTGGCCTTCGACCGGCCCGCGGCGAACGTCTCCGCGATCCTGCTCGACCGCGCCCCCGACGGCACGTTCCACGTGATCAGCCGCGGCTGGACCGATCCGCAGAACCGCACGTCACCGGCCCGGACCGAGCCGATCACCCCCGGCCGGACGTACAAGATCGGCGTCGAACTGATGCCGAAGGACTACGTCCTCGCGGCGGGGCACCGGCTGGAGTTCCTGCTGGCGTCCAGCGACCACGACTACACGCTGCGGCCGAAGCCGGGCGCGGGACTGGCGCTCGACCTGACCAAGACGTCGGTGACGCTGCCGGTCACGGGCGGCAAGCCGGCCCTGCGAGCCGCGTTCGGCTGATGCTGCCGGAGCGTCTCCACGCCGACGTCCGCACACTGTGGGACTACCACGACCTGCGGCACGAGCCCCGGCGCTGCGACGCCGGGATCGGGCTGGGCAGCCGCGATCCCGGCGTCGCCGTGCACGCGGCGGAGCTGTTCCACGCCGGGCGGTTCCCGCTCGTCGTGTTCACCGGGGCCAACGCGCCGACGACGGTGGAGCGCTTCCCGCGCGGCGAAGCGGTCCACTACCGCGAGATCGCGCTAGAGCTCGGCGTGCCCGACGACGTGATCCTGGTCGAGCCCGCGGCGCGCAACACGGGGGAGAACATCGTGTTCACCCGCCGGCTGCTCGCCGGGCGGGCGATCCGGTCCGTGACGCTGGTGACGCGGCCGTACCAGCAACGACGGGCCTACGCCACGGCGAAGCTGCTCTGGGCCGGCGTCGACATCGTCTGCGCGTCGAAGGCGGTGTCGTTCGAGGACCACCTGACCGGCGAAGAGGACGCCGACCGGGTGATCAGCATGCTCGTCGGCGAGACACAGCGGATCACCGAGTACGCGGCGCGGGGCTTCGCGATCCCGCAGCACGTTCCGGCCGGCGTCGAGCGCGCGTTCGGCCGGCTGGCCGCGGCGGGGTTCACGCACCGCATGCTGTGAGTCAGTCCGCGATGCCCGTCCGGTAGGCGAAGGCGACCGCCTGCGCGCGATCGCGCAGCCGGGCCTTGGTGAACAGGTGGTTCACGTGGGTCTTCACGGTCGCCTCGCTCACCACGAGGGTGCGCGCGATCTCCGTGTTCGACAGGCCCGCCGCGATCAGCCGCAGCACCTCGATCTCGCGCGCGGTCAGGCCTTCGATCTCCTTGATCCGCTGGGGTGTGCTGCGGGTGGCGGCCTCGACGAGGCGGCGCTGCAGCTCGCCGTCCACTGTGGACTGGCCGGCGGCCGCCGAGCGCAGCGCCCGGGCGATCGCCTCGGCGTCGGCGTCCTTCGTGAGGAACCCGCGGGCGCCGGCGCGCAACGCGGCCAGCAGCGATTCGTCGTCGGCGTACGTGGTCAGCACGACGACCTCGGTGCCCGGGTGCTCGGCGCGGATCCGCTCGGTGGTCTCGACGCCGTCGCAGCGCGGCATCCGCAGGTCCACGAGCACGACGTCGGGGTGGTGCTCGGCGACGAGCTCGAGAGCGGCCAGGCCGTCGGCGGCGGCGCCGACCACCTCGACGCCGGGCAGCAGCCCGAGCAGCGTGACCAGGCCTTCCCGGACCACCGCCTGGTCGTCGGCCAGCACGACGCGCAAGCTCACGCCGGCACCGTCAGGTGAATCCGCCATCCGTCCTCCCCCGGCCCGCTCTCGAACCGCCCGTCGAGCAGCGCGACCCGTTCGCTCATCCCGCGCAAACCGTAGCCTGCCGCCGGCGCGTCCGGCGGACGCCTGCCCTGCCGGTCGGCCACGGTCAGCGCGACGCTCCCGGAGCCGTAGTCCAGGATGACGTCGACCTCGGCCCGCGCGGCGTGCTTGCGGGTGTTGGCCAGGGCCTCCTGCACCGCGCGGACCAGCGCCGTGCCGACCGCCGGGTCGAGCTCACGCGGCTCGCCCTCGATCGTCAGGTCCGCCCGGGCGCCGCTGTCCAGCCGGTAGGCGGCGAGGAGGTCGGCGATCGTGCGCTCGACCGGGACGGCGTCCTCGCGCAGCGCGGCGACGGCCTTGCGGGCTTCGGCGAGGCCTTCCGACGCCAGTTTCTGCGCCCGTTCGATCTGCGCGACGGCGTCCGGGCTCGCCCCGTCGCGCACCAGCATGAGCCGCGCGCCCTGCAGGTTGAGGGACAGCCCGGCCAGTGAGTGCGCCAGGACGTCGTGCAGCTCGCGGGCGATGCGGGCGCGTTCGGCGAGGGCCGCGGCGCGGGCGTGCTCCTCCGTCGCCGTCTGCGCGCGGGCCAGCGCCAGTTCGGTCTGCTCGAGCCGGGCCAGCCGGGTCCGCCGGTTCAGCCCGAGCAGCACGATCACGGCGACGATCGCGTACGTCCCCAGGGCGCTCTCCCAGGCGTGGTGGTAGCCCGCCCAGAACGAGATCGCGGCCAGATCGATGGTCACCGCGAGGATGATCGGCAGCTTGGGCTGCCAGAGCACGACGAAGAACGTGGTGCTGAACATCGTCACCGACGCCCAGCTGTTCGGCACGATCGCCCACAGGGTGCCCGCCGCCGTGATCACGGTGATCGTCACGACCGGCAGGAAGCGGCTCGCACCGGCGTTGAAGATCCACAACAGCGGAAGCGACAGAGCCAGGGTGATGCCGATCAGGATCCACGAGAGCGTGTTCGCGCGGGGCATCGCGGCGAACATCGGCACCGCGACGAACCCCCAGCGCACCCAGTCCTGGGCCTGGGGACGCCCGGGTCGCCTGGTGATCATCTTCAGTGCCCTCCGCTGGGTGCTTGTACGGAAAATGTACCGACGGAGGCTTCCCTGTGTGGTGTCGAGATGTCCCGTTCGAGCAGGAGGTTTCCCCATGTCCAGGTTGCGACGGCTCGCCGTGTTCGCCGCCGCCGCGGCGCTGCCCGCGCTCGGCCTCACCCTCGCCGGCTCGGCGACCGCGTCGGCCGCGCCGAACTTCCAGGTGCCGTTCAAGTGCGGGGTCACCGTGACCGCGGCGACGTTCAGCGGACACAGCCCGGAGTACTCGGTCGACTTCCAGAAGTCGGGCATCACGGGCATGCCGGTGCTGGCCGCGGCGTCCGGCACGATCACGCGGGTCGCCGACGAGGGCAGCACGAGCTACGGCAAGTGGATCGAGGTGGACCACGGCAGCGGCTGGCGCACCCGGTACGCGCACCTGTCGGCCCAGGAGGTCTCCGTCGGGCAGTCGGTCGCCGGCGGCCGGGAAATCGGGAAAGCCGGCGCGACCGGCGGGGTCACCGGCCCGCACCTGCACTTCGAAGAGCGACTGAACGGCGTGGTGCAGAAGGCGAAGCTGAACGGCGTCGCCGTGCCGTACTACGGGCACACGAACTTCACGAGCAAGAACAACTGCGGCGGCAACCCCTACTCGGCCGAAGAGGTCTGCGGCTCGGGCTTCTCCGTCGTCGACCAGCAGGCGCTGGCCGGTTCGTCCGGCACGACCTACCTGCTCTACAACGCTTCCACCAAGGCGAACTGCGTGACGACGCTGAAGGCGACGTCGCTGGGCACGGCGAGCCCGGTCTCGGCGTTCCTCGAGGTCCAGGGTGCGGCGCGGGTGACCGACTCCGGCAGCTTCACCTACTACGCCGGGCCGGTGAAGAAGACCGCCGGAGCGACCTGCGTGAAGTGGGGCGGCTCGGTCGGCAGCAACACCTACACGAGCGGCTTCGAGCACTGCGGCTGAGCCGGACCGGTCGGTGGGGCCGGGCAGCATAGCCCGCCCCACCGACAAGAAACCGCCGAGCGGCCGGCTCCCGGCCGATTCCGTCCACATCGGCCCCGGTTGTCCACAGATTTGCCGCCACCGCCCCCACCGGCCCCGTTTTGCCCCACCGTGGAGGCATGACCACTGCCACCCCGACCGGCCGGCCGCCGGTCGACCTCCGAAGCCCCGCGCAGCTGCTGGCCGCGCTCCCTTACCTGGTCGGGTTCCGGCCCGCGAACTCCGTCGTCCTGCTCGGCCACCGGGCACCCGAGGGCAACCGGCTGGGCCTGGTGCTGCGCGGCGACCTCCCGCGTCCCGAAGACCGGGCCCACCAGGCCCGGGCGCTCGCCCCGCGGTTCGCCCTGGCGCCGCACACGGGCGTGACCCTGGTGGTGGTCGGCGGCCGGCGAAGACCCGGCAGCCCACCGCCGCACGCGGAGTTCGTCGAGCTGCTGGGTGACGCCCTGGGCGAGCTCGGCCTCCCGGTGCTGCACGCGATGTGGGCCGCGGACATCGCCGAAGGGGCGCAGTGGGGTTGTTACGCAGACCCGGACTGCGGCGGCGAGCTGCCGGATCCCCGCGCGACCGTGGTGGCGGCGGTCGCGACGGGCGGCGGCTCGGTGGCGTTCGACAGCCGCGACGAACTGGCGGCGCTGCTCGCCCCACGGTCGCCGGAAGCACTCGCCCGCCGGGCCGAATCACTGGCCAGGTTGCCCTCTTTGCCCTGGCCGGACGCGACATGCGTCTCCGAAGCGGCGTCGGCGATCCGAGCGGCGTTCGAGCGCCAGCTGCGCGGCTCGGGGCCGCCGACGGACGAGGAAGCGGTCGCGCTCGCGAGCGCCCTGAAGCTCCCGGAGATCCGGGACGCGTGCCTGGGAATGGCGGTCCCGCCCCACACCCCGGCCGCGTACGAGGCGGAACGCTTGTGGCTGACGCTGGTCCAGGAACTCCCGGCCCCGGGACGCGCGGAAGCGGCGGCCTTGCTGGGGTACACGGCGTTCATGCGCGGAGACGGCACGTTCGCGGGCATGGCTCTGGAGGCCGCACTGGCGGCGAAGCCGGATCACGTGCTGGCCGGGCTGCTGAAGACGGTGCTGGACCACGGCATGCCCCCGGGGCAGCTGCTGGGCCTGGCGCTGACCGCGGACCCGGCGGGTCTGTCCGGTTTCGGCCTGACGGCGGCGGATTTCGGCGAACCCGGTCCGTGCCTGCCGCTGGGTGTCGCGTGTGGACGGTCGGAGTTCGTCGTCGAGCCGGGGTGACCGGGCCGCGGGCGCCCGGCGGTTCTCGCGCTCGGCGGCGCCAGGCGGCGGACTACCGCTGCCTGGTGCCGCCGGCGGCCTCAGCCCTGTCGAGCCTGCGTGAAGGTCCAGGCGTCGCGCACGATCCGGGTCAGCTCGGTCCGCTCCGGCTTCCAGCCCAGCTCTTCCCGGGCCCGGTCACTGGCCGCCACGAGCACCGACGGATCGCCCGCCCGCCGCGGGGCCACCTCGGCCGGGATCGCGTGGCCGGTGACCTCGCGGCACGCCTCGATCACCTCGAGCACGGAGAACCCCGTGCCACTGCCCAGGTTGTAGATGCGGTGCGCACCCGCCGTGGCGTGCTTCAGCGCCAGCAGGTGCGCGTCCGCGAGGTCTGCGACGTGGATGTAGTCGCGGATCGCCGTGTGGTCCGGCGTCGGGTAGTCGTCGCCGAAGATCTTGATCTGTTCGCGGTCGCCCGTGGCGACCTGGAGGACGAGGGGAATCAGATGGGTTTCCGTGGTGTGGCGCTCCCCGAACGCGCCGTACGCGCCCGCGACGTTGAAGTACCGCAGGCTCACCGCCGCCAGCCCGTGCGCGCCGGCGAAGCTGGTGATCGCGTGGTCGATGGCGAGCTTGGTCGCGCCGTAGGTGTTGGTCGGCCGGGCGGGCGCGGATTCCGGGATCGGCGACTGCTCCGGCTCGCCGTAAGTCGCCGCGGTCGAGGAGAACACCAGGCGCGGCGTGCCGTGCTCGCGCATGGCCTCGAGCAGCCGCAGCGACGTGACGACGTTGCCTTCCCAGTACTTCGCCGGCTCCGCCATCGACTCGCCGACCAGCGACTTGGCCGCGAAGTGCAGCACGCCGTCGAAGCCTTCGCGCAGCAGGCTGCCCGCCACCTCCGCGGCGTCGCCCTCGACGAACCGCGCGTCCGGGTGGACGGCGTCGGCGTGGCCGGTCGACAGGTCGTCGACCACGGTGACCTGGTGCCCGGCCTCGATCAGCCGGGCGGCGCAGACACTGCCGACGTACCCGGCCCCGCCCGTGACGACCAGCTTCAGGGCGTTGCTCTGCTCGGACACATCCAGGCCTTCCTGCCGAGGGTGATGACTGTGCTGTCCAGTCTTCCCCCTCGGCGACGCGCGGGTCCGCGCGGGGGTTGCCCCGGACGGACCCGCGCGGCCTCAGAGCTCGTCGCGCCCGGCGCCGCGGGAGGGCACCGCGGTGAACATCCGTGGCCGCCGGTAGCCGGCCTTTTCGTACGCCGCTTCGACGGCCGCCTTGACCCCGTCCAGGTCGGCGTCGCGGACCAGCGCGATCGCCGAGCCGCCGAAGCCGCCGCCGGTCATCCGGGAGCCGAGGGCGCCGGCCTCCCGCGCCGAGTCGACCGCGAGGTCCAGCTCGGCCGTGGAGATCCGGTAGTCGTCGCGCATGCTGACGTGCGAGGCGTCCAGGTACGGGCCGATGTCGGCCAGCCGGCCGGCGCGCAGCAGCTCGACCACTTCGAGCACCCGCTGGTTCTCGGTGACGACGTGCCGCACGAGCGGCACGAGGTCGTCGGGCAGCCGGTCGAGGGCTGCGGACAGCCCCTCGACGGTGACGTCGCGCAGCGCCTTGACGCCGAGCAGCTCGGCAGCCCGCTCGGTGCCGCGGCGGCGCTCGCCGTACCCGCCCTCGGCGTGCGAGTGCTTCGTGCGGGTGTCCATGATCAGTACCTGCAGCCCGGCGTCGGCCAGGCCGAACGGAACCTGCTCCTGCTCGCCCGACCGGACGTCGAGGAACAGCACGTGCGACTCGGTGCAGCAGAGGGACGCCGTCTGGTCGAGCAGGCCGGTGGGCGCGCCGACGAAGTCGTTTTCCGAACGCTGGACCCACCGGGCGACCTCGGGCCGCGTCGGGACGCGGTCGCCGGGCGCGCCCAGCTCCAGCCCGGCCAGGCCCAGCAACGCCAGCGAGACCGCGCACTCGAGCGCGTGCGAGGAGGACAGACCCGCCCCCGACGGCACGTCCCCGGCGACGACCAGGTCGGCGCCGGCCGAAAAGCCCTGGTCGCGCAGGACCCAGGCGACTCCCGCCGGGTACGCGGCCCACCCGTCGACGGTGCCCGGTGCCAGGTCGGCGATCTTGAGCTCGCCGGAGCGCTGGAGCTGGCCGTCGTCGCCCAGGGTGGCCACGGACAGGATGCCGTCCTCGCGGGGTGACGCCGCCGCGGCCAGGCGGTGCGGCAGGGCGAACGGCAGCACGAAGCCGTCGTTGTAGTCGGTGTGCTCGCCGATCAGGTTGACGCGCCCCGGCGCGGACCACACGCCGGCGGGCTCGCCGCCGTGCACCGTGCGGAACGCCGCCACGGCCTCCGAAGCGGGGCTCACCTGGCCAGCGCCAGGACGGCGTGCAGCGCGGAGCTGGCGACCTGGGCGGTGGTGTCCCCGCCGGTGACCTCGACGGTGCCGCCGTTGGCGCGGCCGATGGTGACCGTGCCGCCCGGCACGATGCCGACGGACTTGAGCTCGGTCATCAGCGACTCGTCCAGCTGGACGTGCTCGGCGATGCGCCGGATCTCGACGCGGCCGCCGCCGGTGCGGGCGAACTCGTCGAGCCGGACGAGGTCGGCCTCGGCGGGCGGTGCCGGGTCGCCGTCGCCCAGCTTGTCCAGCCCGGGGATCGGGTTGCCGTAGGGGGAGGTGGTCGGGTGGTCGAGCAGCTTCACCAGCTTGCGCTCGACGGCCTCGCTCATCACGTGCTCCCACCGGCACGCCTCGTTGTGCACGTGCTCCCACTCGAGCCCGATGACGTCGACGAGGAGGCGCTCCGCCAGACGGTGCTTGCGCATGACGGCGATGGCCAGTTCGCGGCCGTGGTCGGTCAGCTGGAGGTGCCGGTCGTCGGCCACCACGACCAGTCCGTCACGCTCCATGCGGGCGACGGTCTGGCTCACGGTCGGGCCGCTCTGCTGCAGGCGCTCGGCGATGCGGGCGCGCAGTGGGACGACACCTTCTTCTTCGAGCTCGTAGATCGTACGCAAGTACATCTCGGTGGTGTCGATGAGATCGTTCACGCTGTCCCCTTCGTCCGCGTTGCTCATCGTAGTCGTTGACCCCGACAGCGGCGGCGGGCCTTGCTAATACCGCACCGATGGTTACCGCTCGGTCCGGCAGCCAGGCGGCACCTCGCACCACCGGCAGGTCGGCGGCGGTCCGTCTCCGCCCGCTTTGGCCGGATCGGAGACAACCCGCCGGTGACGGACATGTCCGCACCCCGGCGCGGCCGGGCGGGCGGCCGCTGGAAGATGGGAGGCATGCGTCCGCTGATCAGCACCACCGACCTCGCCGCCGCGCTGGCCGGCCCGGGCGGCGACCGGCCCGTCGTCCTCGACGTCCGCTGGCGGCTCGCCGGCCCGCCCGGCGCCGATTCCTACCGCGAAGGGCACGTGCCCTTCGCGGTCTTCACCGACCTCGACCGCGTCCTCGCGGGCGAGCCGGGCGAGGGCGGCCGGCACCCGCTGCCCGACCCGGCCGCCCTGCAGCGCGACCTGCGCGCGGCCGGCGTGCGGACGGGTGCGCCGGTGGTGGTCTACGACGACGCCGACGGCTCGGTGGCCGCGCGGGCGTGGTGGCTGCTGCGCTGGGCCGGGCACGACGAGGTGGCCGTGCTCGACGGTGGTTACGCTGCGTGGACCGCCGACGGCCACCCGGTGAGTACGGAACCGGCGCGGCCGGAGCCGGGCGACCTCACGGTCCGCCCGGGCGGCATGCCGGTGCTGGACGCGGACGAAGCGGCGGCGCTGGCCCGCGACGGCCTGCTGCTCGACGCCCGCGCCACCCCGCGCTACACCGGCGAGACCGAGCCGGTCGACCCGCGGGCCGGGCACATCCCGGGCGCGGTGAACGCGCCGTTCGCGGCCCACACGGACGACGAGGGCCACTGGCGCGCCCCCGACGAACTGGCCGCCCGGTTCGCGGACCTGGGGCTGCGCCCGGGCGAGCCGGTCGGCGCGTACTGCGGCTCGGGAGTGACGGCGAGCTCGGTGGTGCTGGCCCTCGAATTGGCGGGCCACCCGGGCGCGGGCCTGTACGCGGGCTCGTGGTCGCACTGGTCCCGGGACCCGAACCGCCCCGCGGCGACGGGCACCCTCCCGGGCTGAGCAGCCGCGGACCGGCGGGGCGGGCAGCCGTCGCCGGCTGGTGGGTGCCGGCGTACCGCCGCGGCGGTACGCCGGAGAGCGGGCCGTGGCGGCAACTGGCCTGGCCGCGCCATCGCGGACCGGCGGGGCGGCAGCCCCAGCGCACCGAGCTGCCGCCCCGCCGGGCTACCCGCGCCCGGCACTTCCGGTCCACGCGTTCCCCCGATCGGCACTACAGTCGACCGCATGGCGCCGGCTGTCGTTTGGGACTCCGCCCTGCTGGGTTACGACCTGGGCGGGGACCACCCGTTCAACCCCGTCCGGCTGGAACTGACCGTCCGGCTGGCCACCGAGCTCGGCGTGCTCGACGACGTCCCCCTCCTCGTGCCCACCGGCGCCGGGGACGAAGAGCTGCTTCGCGTCCACGCCCCCGAATACCTCGCCGCCGTGCGGGAGGCGCCGCTCGTCGGGTGGGATGTCGGGCACGGGCTCGGCACCTCCGACAACCCCGTCTTCCCCGACATGCACGACGCCTCCGCGCTGGTCGTCGGCTCGACGCTGCTCGCCGCCCGGAAGATCGCCGAAGGGGAGGCGACGCGCGCGGTCAACATCGCCGGTGGCCTGCACCACGCCATGCGCGACCAGGCGGCCGGCTTCTGCGTCTACAACGACTGTGCCGTCGCCATCTCGTGGCTGCTCGACCACGGCTTCGAGCGCATCGCCTACATCGACACCGACGTCCACCACGGCGACGGCGTCCAGGCCGCCTTCTACGACGACCCGCGCGTCCTCACCATCTCGATGCACCAGCACCCCTTCACGCTCTGGCCGGGCACCGGCTACTCCGCCGAGACCGGCCGCGGGAAGGCGGACGGCACGGCGGTCAACGTCCCCCTGCCGCCGCGGACCCGGGATCCCGGCTGGCTGCGCGCCTTCAACGCCGTCGTCCCGTCCCTCCTCGCCGACTTCGAGCCGCAGCTGTTGTTCACCCAGTGCGGCGTCGACTCGCACGAAGAGGACCCGCTGGCCGACCTTTCCCTCAGCGTCGACGGGCACCGCACCATCTACGCCACCCTCCGCGACCTCGCCGAGACGTACGCGGGCGGCAAGTGGATCGCCGTAGGCGGGGGCGGGTACCAGCTGATCCGGGTCGTCCCGCGGTCGTGGACGCACCTGATCGCCACCGTCCTCGACCGGGACGTCGCCCCGTCGACGCCGCTGCCGCCCGGCTGGGTCTCCACCGTCACCAAAGCCGCGCCGAACGCCGTGCTGCCGACGGCGATGACCGACGACCGCGAAACCGAGTTCAAGCCGTGGGGCGACGGCCAGGACGACCCGGTCGACATCGCCGTCCGGGACACCCGCCGGGCCGTCTTCCCCCTGCACGGCCTCGACCCGGACGACCCCAGGGACTGACGATGGCCGGCCGGGACCCCTTCGACTACCCCCGCGACTGGGAGGCCGACGTCGTGCTGTCCGACGGCGGCACCGTCCACCTGCGCCCGGTCGTCCCCACCGACGCCGACGGCCTCGTCGCCTTCCACGGCAAGCTGTCCGAGCGCACCCGCTACTTCCGCTATTTCGGCGCCTACCCGCGGATCCCCGAGAGGGACCTGAAGCGCTTCTCGACCGTCGACCACCACGACCGGGTCGCGTTCGCCGCCTTCCTGGGCGACGACATCGTCGCGGTCGGCCGGTACGAACGGCTCGACCACGGGCCGTCGGCGGAGGTCGCCTTCGTCGTCAGCGACGCGCACCAGGGCCGCGGGCTCGGCTCGATCCTCCTGGAACACCTCGCCGCGGCCGCGTCCGAATGCGGGCTGCGCCGGTTCGTCGCCGAGGTGCTCGCCGAGAACGCCGCCATGGTGCGGGTCTTCCGCGACGCCGGCTACCAGGTCAGCCGCGAGATCGAGGAAGGCGTGCTGCACCTGGAGTTCGACATCGACCCGACCGAGGAGTCCCTCGCCGTCGCGCGCTCCCGGGAACAGGCCGCCGAGGCGCGCAGCGTGCACAACCTGCTGCACCCGACGTCGGTCGCGGTGATCGGCGCGTCCGCGGAGCCGGGCAAGGTCGGGCACGTCGCCTTCGCGAACCTCCTGGCCGCCGCGTTCACCGGCACCGTCTACCCGGTCAACCCGGAGCACCACTCGGTTCGCGGCGTCCGCGCGTACGCCTCGGTGCTCGACATCCCGGACCAGGTCGACCTGGCCGTCGTCGCGGTGCCCGCCGAGGCCGTCGAGTCCGTTTTGGACGCTTGCCTCGCGAAGGGCGTGAAGACGCTGCTGATCCTTTCCAGCGGCTTCGCCGAAGCCGGGCCGCACGGCCTGCACGCCGAGCTGCGGCTGGTCGGCGAGGCCCGGGCGCACGGCATGCGCGTCGTCGGCCCGAACGCGCTCGGCGTGCTGAACACCGCGCCCGGCGTCCGGCTGAACGCCACCCTCGCGCCGCGCCTGCCGGTGCGCGGGCGCACCGGGTTCTTCTGCCAGTCCGGCGCGCTGGGCACCGCGATCCTCGCCGACGCCGAGTCGCGCGGCCTCGGGCTGTCGACGTTCGTCTCGGCCGGCAACCGCGCCGACGTCTCGGGCAACGACCTGCTCCAGTACTGGGAAACCGACCCGGACACCGATCTCGTGCTGCTGTACCTCGAGTCCTTCGGCAACCCGCGCAAGTTCGCGCGGCTGGCCAGGAGGCTCGCGCGGACGAAGCCGATCGTCGCGGTGAAGTCGGGGCGGCACGCGGTGCGCCCGCAGCTGGCCGCGACGTCGACGGAGATCGACGAAGCCAGCGTCCAGGCCCTGTTCGAACAGGCAGGCGTCGTGCGCGTCGAGTCGCTGGCGCAGCTGTTCGACACCGCGCTCGTGTTCGCCCACCAGCCGCTGCCCGCCGGGCCGCGGGTCGCGATCGTCGGCAACTCCAGCGCGATCGGGCTCCTGGCCGCCGACACCGCGCGGATGCAGGGGCTGCGGCTCGCGTTCGACCCGGTGGACGTCGGCCCGCAGGCCGGGCCGGACGACTTCGCCAAGGCGGTCGGCGAAGCCCTCACCTCACCGGACACCGACGCGCTGGTCGTCGTGTTCGCGCCGCCGGTGGCGATCCCGGGCACCGCGTACGCCCGCGCGCTGCGCGAAACCGTGGTCGAACTCGGGCAGCGCAAGCCGATCGTCTCGACGTTCCTCGCCGCCGAAGGCGTCCCGGACGAACTCGCCGTCGTCGCTGAAGACGGCGTTCCGACCCGGGGCTCGATCCCGTCCTATCCGAGCCCGGAACGCGCGGTGACCGCCCTGGCCCGCGTCATCCGGTACGCCGCGTGGCGGCAGCGCCCGCAGGGCACGCTCGTGACGCCGGCCGGGATCCACACCGAGCAGGCGCAGGTGATCGTGCGCGAGCTCCTGGAGAACGAGAGCGGCCGGACGACGCTGCTCTCGGACACCGACGTCGTGCGGTTGCTGGGCTGCTACGGCATCGACGTCGTCCCGTTCCGCGTCGCGTCCACAGTGGACGAAGCCGTCGCGGCCGCGGCCGAGCTGGGCTACCCGGTGACGCTCAAGGCCGTCGACGAACGCCTGCGCGGCCGGCCCGACCTGGCCGGGGTGCGGCTCGACCTGGCCTCCGACGGAGCCGTGCGCACCGCCTACGAGACGCTGCGCGAGATCTCCGACGACGATGACGTGTACGTCCAGCGGATGGCCCCGAAGGGCCTGTCGTGCGTGATCGGCCTGCAGGACGACCCCTCGTTCGGCACGCTCGTGTCGTTCGGGCTGTCCGGGCTGGTCAGCACGCTGCTGGGCGACCGCGCCTACCGGGCGGTGCCGCTCACCGACGTCGACGCGGCCACGCTGCTGCGCGAGCCGCGGACGGCGCCGCTGCTCACCGGCTACCGCGGCGACGAGCCCGCCGACCTCGCCGCCCTGCAGGACATGGTGCTGCGCGTCGCCGCGCTGGCCGAGGACAACCCGGAGGTGCGGTCCCTGGTGCTCGACCCGATCCTGGCCTCGCCCGACGGCGCCTTCGTCGCCAACGCCCGCCTCGTGCTGGGGGCGCCGCCGTCGCGGCCCGACACCGGCCCGCGGCGCCTGCGCGCCATCAACCCCGTGGACTGAACCGTGCTGACCGAACTGCTGAAGCGGCACGCTTCGGACCTGCCCGGCGCGGTCGCCCTCGTCGCGCACGGCGACCAGGTCGAGGCGGCGGCCGTGGGCTCGGCCGATGCCGAAGGAACCGTGCCGATGGCGCGGGACTCGCTGTTCCGCGTCGCGTCGCTGACCAAGCCGATCACCGCCGCGGCGGTGCTGCTGCTCGTCGACGACGGCGAGCTCGCCCTGGACGACCCGATCGCGCGGTGGCTGCCGGAGCTCGCCTCACCGGTGGTCGTGCGGACGCCGGCCGGGCCGGTCGACGACGTCGTGCCCGCCGTCCGCCCGATCACGGTGGCCGACCTCCTGACGTTCCGGTGCGGGTACGGCCTCGCGGCGGACATGACGCTGCCCGCGGTCGACCTGCTGCTGCAGGTGCTGGGCCACCCGGCGGCGGCACCGCGGGCACTGGCGCCGGACGAGTGGATGGCCGCGCTGGCGCAGGTGCCGCTGCTGCACCAGCCCGGGGAGGCGTGGCTCTACGACACCGCATCGGACATCCAGGGCGTGCTGATCGCGCGGGTGGCCGGCCGGCCGCTGCCGGAGTTCCTGGCGGAGCGGCTGTTCGAGCCGCTGGGCATGGCCGACACCGGGTTCTTCGTGCCGACGGTGGCGCTGGGCCGGTTCACCAGCGCCTACCGGCCGGGGGAGGCGGGGCTGCGGCTGATCGACTCGCCGGAGGGCCGGTGGAGTGCGCCGCCGCCGTTCCCGTCCGGTGCGGCGGGCCTGGTTTCGACGGCCGGCGACCTGCTCGCGTTCGGCCGCTTCCTGCTGGCCGAGGGCCGGGTCGGCGACCACCGGCTGCTGACGCCGGAGTCGGTGCACCGGATGACCACCGACCACCTGACGCCGGCCCAGCGCGCGGCCGGCCGGATGTTCCTGCAGGGCCAGGGCTGGGGATACGGCGGCTCGGTGGACGTCGAGGCGGAGCAGCCGTGGCAGGTCCCGGGCCGCTACGGCTGGGTCGGCGGCGCGGGAACGGCCTGGCACGTGCTCCCGGCGACGGGCACGGTGACGATCCTGCTGACGCAGGTCGAGATGACGAGCCCGGAACCGACCCGGCTGATGCGCGAGTTCTGGACCTACGCGGCCCAGTAGCCAGGCACCCGGGCGTACCCGGAGGGTCGGCTCGCGTACCTGGGGAGTCGGCTTGCGTACCTGGAGGGTCGGCCGGTGAGCCGACCGGCTGGGTACCCGAGCCGACTGTCTGGGTACGTGAGCCGACCTCCTGGGTACGTCAGGCGTCCGCGGCCAGCTCGTCGCCCAGGGCCAGGAGCTGGGTCGTTGCCGAGCCCAGCAGGAACTCCAGGCGCTTCGCCGCCGTGAAGTAGCGGTGGACCTCGTGGTCCACGTCGATGCCGACGCCGCCGTGGATGTGGACCGTCGTGTGGGCCACCCGGTGGCCGGCCTCCGCCGCCCAGAACTTGGCCGTCGCCACCGCTTCCGCCGACGGGAGGTCCGAAGCCAGCCGCCAGGCCGCCTGCAGTGACGTCAGCCGGACCGCCTCCACGTCCACGTACGCGTCCGCCAGCCGCTGGCGGACCGCCTGGAACCCGCCGATCACGTGGTCGAATTGCTTCCGCTCGGCCGCGTACGCCGCCGTCAGCTCCAGTGCCCGCTCGACCACGCCGAGCTGCTGGGCGCACACCCCCACCGTCCCGCGCAGGCGCAGCCATTCGCCGATGTCGCCCAGCGAGGTCCCGGGCACGCCGGACAGTTCCAGCAGACCGGCGTCCGCGTGGTCGGTCGTCTGCTGCGGCCGCACCGTCACGCCGGGCGCCGACGCGTCGACCAGGAAGACCTCGCCGGACGCCGCCACGAGGAACCCGTGGGCGAACGCGCCGAAGTGCACCGCGGACCGGGAGCCCGACAGCACTCCGTCCGACGCCGTGAAGCCGTCCAGTGCCACCGCTAGAACGCGTTCTCCTCGCAGCACCGGCAGCACCCAGCGGTCCACCAGCTCCGGCGTGCCGAACTCGGCCAGCGCCGACGCCGCCATCGTGATCGACGGCAGGTAGGGGACCGCCGCCACCGCGCGGCCCGTCTCGGTGAGCACCGCGCACTGTTCCAGCAGCCCGAACCCGCCGCCGCCCAGCGAGGACGGCAATGCCGCGTCGAGCACGCCCGCCTGACCCAGAGCGGTCCACAGTGGAGCGTCGAAGCCGCCGGTGCCGTGCGGGTCGTGGGTGGCCTTGTCGGTGACGATCCGCCGGGTCAGCGCGGCGAGGTCGGCCGACGCCTCGGAGGGGGTGAAGTCCATGAGACGCTCCTAGCGCGTGACGGGCAGGCCGAGGGCGGTCGCGGCGATCATGTCCCGCTGGATCTCGTTGGTGCCGCCGCCGAAGGTGAGGATCAGCGCCGACCGGTGCAGCCGCTCGATCCGCCCGGCCAGCAGCGCGCCCGGCGAACCGTCGCGGACGACGGCCGCCGCGCCCAGCACCTCCATCAGCAGGCGGTAGGCCTCGATCGCGAACTCGGTGCCGTACACCTTCGTCGCCGACGCGTCCGCCGGGCCGAGCTCGCTCGCCGCGGCCGCCCAGGCGATCCGCCAGTTCCGCAGCTTCAGGTACTCCGCGCCGGCGTGCACCCGCGCGAGGTGCAGCCGCACCCACTCCTGCTCGATGGCGCCGGTCTCCTTCGCCCACGCGAGGACGTCGGCGAGGGCCTTGCGGACGGGCGCCGACGACGTCAGCGCGACGCGCTCGTGGTTGAGCTGGTTGGTGATCAGCGGCCAGCCCGCGTTCTCCTCGGCGACCCGCGCGGACACCGGCACGCGCACGCCGTCGTAGTACGTCGCGCTCGTCCCGGCGCCCGCGACCGTGCGCACCTTGGTCCACGAAAACCCGGGAGCCGACGTCGGCACGATCAGCATCGACAGGCCGCGGTGCTTCTTCGCGTCGGGGTCGGTCCGGACGGCGAGCCACACGTAGTCGGCGTACTCGATCAAGCTGGTCCACATCTTCTGCCCGGTGACGACGTACTCGTCGCCGTCGCGCACCGCGCGCGTCCGCAGCGACGCCAGGTCGGTGCCGGCCTCCGGTTCGGAGTAGCCGATCGAGAAGTGCAGCTCACCGGCGGCGATCTTCGGCAGGTAGAACGCCTTCTGCTCGTCGGTGCCGTAGCGCATGATGGTCGGTCCGACGGTGTTCACCGTGAGGAACGGGACCGGCACCCCGGCGACGGCCGCCTCGTCGGTGAAGATGAGCTGGTCGAGCATCGGCCGGCCCTGCCCGCCGTACTCCTTTGGCCAGCCGAGCGCCAGCCAGCCGTCCTTGCCCAGCTGCCGGACGATCTCCTTGTACGCCACGCCATCGCCGTACTCGTCGCCCGCGCGGAGGCTTTCGCGCCGCTCGGGCGTCATCAGCTCGGCGAAGTACTCCCGGAGCTCCGCGGCCAGTGCCCGCTGCTCCGGCGTGTAGTCGATCCGCACCCGTCACCTCGATCCGGCGTTATAGTAGAACCTGTTCTAGTTGTACCAGGACTCACGCGACGGAGGAAGCATGGAGATCGGCGTCGATCGTTCGCTCTGCGAGGCGAACGCGGTGTGCGTGGGGTTCGCGCCGGACGTCTTCGACCTGGACGACGACGAAGAACTCGTCATCCAGCCGGGACCGGTTCCGGCCAGTCGAGTAGAACATGTTACAGATGCCGTGAAGGGTTGCCCCAAGAATGCCCTGTTCATCGCCAGTTAGCGGTGTTCACTCAAGGGCTTGCCCTCGGCAAGAACAGATTCTAATGTAGGCCCGATCACCGGACTCGACGAGGAGGCCTCGCGTGAGCCTGACCGGCAGGACAGCGATCGTCACGGGCGCCGCCGCGGGCTTGGGCCGAGCCGAAGCGCTCGCCCTCGCCGCCCAGGGCGCCACGGTCGTCGTCAACGACATCGGCGAGCCGAAGGACGTCGTCGAAGAAATCGAAGCCGCCGGTGGCAAGGCCGTCGCGGTCGCCGGTGACGTCGGCGAACGCGCCACGGCCGACGCGCTCGTGAGTGCCGCCCTCGACCTCGGCGGGCTCGACGTCGTCGTGAACAACGCCGGCGTGCTGCGCGACAAGATGCTCTTCTCGATGTCCGACGACGACTGGGACACGGTGCTGCGCGTGCACCTGCGCGGCCACTTCCTGTTGTCCCGCAACGCTGCCAAGTACTGGCGCGATAAGTCCAAAGAAGACGGTCAGCCGGTCTACGGGCGGTTGATCAACACCGCGTCCGAAGCCTTCCTCATCGGCTCGCCCGGCCAGCCCAACTACGCCGCGGCGAAGGCGGGCATCACCGCGCTCACCATGTCGGCCGCCCGCGGCCTGGCCAAGTACGGCGTCCGCGCCAACGCGATCTGCCCGCGCGCGCGGACGGCGATGACCGAGGGCGTGTTCGGTGCGGCCCCTGCCGAGGGCACCGACCCGCTCTCGGTCGAGCACGTCGCACCCTTCGTCGCCTATCTCGCCTCACCTGCGGCCGAGCACGTGAACGGCCAGGTGTTCATCGTCCACGGCGGCACGGTGTCGCTGGTCGAGGCCCCGCGGATCGAGCGGCGCTGGTCCCTCGACGAGCTCGAGACGTCGGTCAGCGCGTTCTTCGCCGAGCGCGACCCCGGCCGGATGTTCGCCGCCACCGAGATCCTGGGAGAGTCATGAGGCTGGACGGGAAGATCGCCCTCATCACCGGCGCCGCGCGCGGCCAGGGCGCGGCCGCCGCGCGCGCGTTCGTCGCCGAAGGCGCGCGGGTGCTGATCGCCGACATCCTCGACGACGAGGGCAAGCAGCTCGCCGCCGAGCTCGGGGAGCAGGCCGTCTACCAGCACCTGGACGTCGGCGACGAGGACGGCTGGGTCACCGCCCTCGAGCGCGTGACCACCGAGTTCGGCGCGCCGAACGTGCTGGTCAACAACGCCGGGATCCTCCATTTCTCGGAACTCGGCAAGACGAAGCTGGCCGATTACGAACGCGTCATCCGGGTGAACCAGATCGGGGCGTTTCTCGGGATGCGCTCGGTCGTTGAACCGATGACCGCCGCCGGCGGTGGCTCCATCGTCAACGTGTCCTCTGTGGAGGGTCTGGCCGGGATGCCCTACCTCGTCGCCTACACCGCGAGCAAGTTCGCCATCCGCGGGATGACCAAGGTCGCGGCGATGGAGCTCGGCAAGAAGCACATCCGGGTCAACTCGGTCCACCCCGGCGCGATCGACACGCAGATGGTCGAGACCGCCGCCGGCGGGCAGAAAGTCGACATGTCGTACGTCGGGAAGAAGGTCGCCCTCGGCCGGGTCGGGCAGCCCGAGGACGTCGCCAAACTGGTGCTGTTCCTCGCCAGCGACGAGAGCGCGTACTGCACGGGAGCGGAGTTCGTCGCGGACGGCGGTGCCACGGCGTCGCACGCCCTCAACCTCAGCTTCTGACGCCTTGACGGAGATCAGTTAACACCGCTAACGAAAATCGGGCACCGGGTATGGAGAACACTCGGGGGTCAGCGACGACCTACTGGGAGGTGTGGTGAGCGAGAGCACGGGCACGCTCCCGGGAACCGCGGCCCTGACCCAGGTCGGACGCCTCGCGACGCTCTCGTGGGAGGTCCTGCGCGCGATCTTCAAGCGCCCCTTCCAGACCCGCGAGTGGATCCAGCAGTGCTGGTTCTTCGCCAGCGTCACCATCCTCCCGACCGCGCTCGTGGCCATCCCGTTCGGCGCGGTCATCGCGTTGCAGCTCGGCTCGCTGACCGCGCAGATCGGCGCCCAGTCGTTCACCGGCGCGGCCAGCGCGCTGGCCATCGTGCAGCAGGCCAGCCCGCTGATCACCGCGTTGCTCGTGGCCGGCGCCGGGGGCAGCGCGGTCTGCGCGGACATCGGCGCGCGCAAGATCCGCGAAGAGATCGACGCCATGGAGGTCCTCGGCGTCAACCCGATCCAGCGCCTCATCGTGCCGCGCGTGCTCGCCGCGATGGTCGTTTCGGTGCTGCTCAACGGCTTGGTCAGCGTCGTCGGCGTGCTCGGCGGCTACTTCTTCAACGTCGTCCTCCAAGGCGGCACGCCCGGCGCGTACCTGGCCAGCTTCAACGCCCTCGCCCAAGTCCCGGACCTGTGGGTCAGCGAGATCAAAGCCCTGCTGTACGGCTTCGTCGCCGGGGTCGTCGCGGCGTTCCGCGGGCTGAACCCGCCGCCCGGGCCGAAGGGCGTCGGCGACGCGGTCAACCAGGCCGTCGTCATCACGTTCCTGCTGCTGTTCCTCATCAACGTCGTGCTCACCGCGATCTACCTGCGGATCGTCCCGCCGAAGGCCATGTGATGACGGCGGAGCCCCTCGACCACGACCGGACGCTCGAGTACATCGCGCGCCCGGGCCAGAGCCTGGAAGGCCTGGGCAAGCAGCTCGCCTTCGCGGCGAAGGCGCTCGCCTGGTCGCCGCGCACGATCCGCCGCTACAGCCGGGAAACGCTGCGGCTGCTCACCGAGGTCTGCTTCGGCACCGGCGGCCTCGCCGTCATCGGCGGCACGCTCGGCGTGATGATCGGGATGACGCTGTTCACCGGCCTCATCGTCGGGCTCCAGGGCTACTCCGCGCTGAACCAGCTCGGCACCGCCGCCCTCACCGGATTCATCTCCGCCTACTTCAACACACGCGAGGTCGCGCCGCTCTCGGCCGGGCTCGCGTTGAGCGCGACCGTCGGCTGCGGCTTCACCGCGCAGCTCGGCGCGATGCGGATCTCCGAGGAGATCGACGCGCTGGAAGTCATGGGCGTGCCGAGCATGCCGTACCTGGTGACCACGCGGGTGCTCGCCGGCGTCGCCGCGGTGATCCCGCTGTACGCGGTCGGCCTGCTCTCGAGCTACCTCGCGTCGCGGCAGATCACCATCTGGCTCTACGGCCAGTCCGCGGGCACCTACGACCACTACTTCACGCTCTTCTTGCCTCCCGGCGACGTCCTCTGGTCGTTCGGGAAGGTGATCGTGTTCAGCGTGCTCGTGATCCTTTCCCATTGCTACTACGGCTTCAACGCCAGCGGCGGCCCGGCCGGGGTCGGCGTGGCGGTCGGCCGCGCGGTGCGGACGTCGATCGTGCTGATCTCGGTGCTGGACTTCTTCCTGTCCCTCGCGATCTGGGGCGCGAACACCACGGTGAGGATCTCGGGATGAGGCGCGAGCTCTGGCAGCGGCTTCGGTACCAGGTGCTGGGGCTCGCCTTCCTGCTCGTGGCCGCGCTGTTCATCGCGCTCACGCTCGCTGTCTACAACAAGGCGTTCACGCCGGTGACGCTCGTGAAGCTGGAGACCGACCGCGTCGGCAGCCAGCTCCGCACGGGTGGCGACGTCAAGGTCCGCGGCATGCTCGTCGGCGAGGTCCGGTCGGTGCTGGCGAAGGGCGACCACGCCGAGCTGGAGCTGGCCCTCGACGCCGACAAGACGCACGTCATCCCGAAGAACGTCTCGGCGCGGCTGCTGCCGAAGACGCTCTTCGGCGAGCGGTACGTCTCGCTGCAGCTGCCCGAGACGTCACAAGGCCCGATCGAGGCCGGCGACGTCATCCCGCAGGACCGCAGCAGCACCGCGATCGAGCTGCAGAAGGTGCTCGACGACGTGATGCCGCTGCTGCAGGCGGTCCAGCCGGAAAAGCTGTCGAGCACGTTGACGGCGGTGTCGACCGCGCTCGAAGGCCGCGGCAAGCAGTTCGGCCAGACCCTCGTGCAGCTGTCGGACTACCTCGGCAAGCTCAACCCGTCGCTGCCGGACATCAAGGCCGACATCACCGGACTCGCGAACGTCGCGAACACCTACGACAAGGCGGCGCCGGACCTGCTGCAGGCGCTGTCCGACCTGACGACGACGAGCCGGACGATCGTCGACCAGCGCGCCCGGCTGACCGACCTCTACGCCACCGTCACCGCGGCGTCGGTGGACCTCACGAGCTTCCTGCAGGTCAACAAGGACAACCTGATCCGCCTCACCACCGCGGTCCAGCCGACGCTGGACGTCCTCGCCAAGTACGCGCCCGAGTACCCGTGCCTGATGCGGCAGCTGGCGGAGTCCGTGCCGCGGGCGGAACTGGCGTTCGGCAAGGGCACCGCGCACCCCGAGGTCAGCCGGGTCACCATCGAGTTCGCCGCGAGCCGCGGCAAGTACCTGCCCGGCGTCGACGAGCCGAAGTACGAGGACAAGCGCGGGCCGCGGTGTTACCCCTCGGTCCCGAAGCCGGGAGTGTGGCCGCAGTACCCGCCCGACGGCCCGATCGAGGACGGCTCCAGCAAGCCCGCGCCGCCGAAGTCGCCGTCCGGGGAACTGCCCGGCCCGTTCACCGCGGGCGGCGGCGCGATCGGCGGGTCCGGCAGCATCGTCGGCTCGGCCGACGAGTCGGACCTGATCGCGCTGCTGGCGTCGCCGGCGCTGGGCGCCCGGCCGGACCAGGTGCCCGGCTGGGCCGGCCTGCTCGTGGGGCCGCTCTACCGCGGGGCGGAGGTGGAGCTGAAGTGAGGAGTTTCGTCCCGTCCCTGGTGAAGCTGGCGGTGTTCGCCGTCGTCACCGTTCTGCTCACCGGCGTCCTCGCGGCCACCATCGCGAACACGAACTTCGGCGAGACGTCCGGCTACCTGGCGAAGTTCACCGACGCGTCCGGTCTCAAGGAAGGCGACGACGTCCGCATCGCCGGGGTCAAGGTCGGCCAGGTCGACGCGATCGAGGTCGTCGAAGGCGAGCGGAACCTCGCCGAGGTGCGGTTCGACGTCGAGCACACCTACCGGCTGCCGGAGACGGTGACCGCGACGATCAAGTACCGTAACCTCGTCGGCCAGCGCTACCTCGCCCTCGGCACCGACGTCCCGGGTGAGCGCGCACTGCCGGAGGGCGGCACGATCCCACCCGAGCGCACCAAGCCCGCGTTGAACCTCACCGTGCTGTTCAACGGGTTCAAGCCGCTGTTCAAGGCGCTGAGCCCGAAGGACGTCAACCAGCTCTCGGCCGAGATCATCAGCGTCTTCCAGGGCGAGGGCGGCACGATCACCAGCCTGCTGCAGCACACCGCGTCGCTCACCACGGCGATCGCGAGCAAGGACCAGGTGATCGGGCAGGTCATCGCGAACCTCAACACCGTGCTCGGCACGGTCAACGCCCACGGCCCGCAGCTGGGCGACCTCATCGAGCAGACGCAGAAGCTCGTCAGCGGGCTGGCCGAGCAGCGCAAGCCGATCGGCGACGCGGTCAGCGCGCTCGGCGACCTCGCGGTGTCCACGACGGGCCTGCTCGCCGACGCGCGACCCGCGTTGAAGGACGACGTCGACCGGCTCGGCGTGCTGTCGCAGCACCTCGGCGACTCCGGCGTGCTGCTCAACCACCTGCTCGAAGTGCTGCCGGGCAACCTGCAGAAGTTCACCCGGACGCTGAGCTACGGCAGCTGGTTCAACTACTACCTGTGCGGGATCACCGGCACCATCGGCATTTCGTCGCTCGACATCACTCTGCCGATCATCCCGATCCCCGGCACCCAGCGCGCGGAAAGGTGTGGTCCGTGAAGCCGTTGAAGGATCGCAACCAGGCCGCGGTCGGGGCGGTCGCGCTCGTGCTGATCGTGCTCGTCACGGCCACGACGTACTTCTCCGACCAGCTCCCGTTCTTCGGCAACGGCACCACGTACTCGGCGTACTTCGGCGAGTCCGCCGGACTGGCGCCGGACAACGAGGTCGAGGTCGCCGGCGTCAAGGTCGGCACGGTGTCGTCCGTGACGCTCAAAGGCAAGCAGGTGCTCGTGCGCTTCCGCGTCAAGGACGTCCGGGTCGGTGACGCCACGACGGCGTCCATCGAGATCAAGACGCTGCTGGGGGAGAAGTACCTCGCGCTCGACCCGAAGGGCGGCGGCGCACAGGAGCCGGACGCGACGATCCCGCAGACTCGCACGCGCACGCCGTTCCAGCTGCAGGACGCCTTCGAACAGCTGTCGACGACGGTCGGCGACATCGACACGGAACAGCTCGCGGACAGCTTCAACGCGCTTTCCGACAGCCTCAAGGACAGCCCGCAGTACCTCAAGGACACGCTGACCGGCTTGTCTTCGCTGGCCAAGACCGTCTCCTCCCGCGACAACGACTTGCACACGCTCCTGGCCAACACGAGCCAGGTCTCGAAGACGCTGTCCGACCGCAACGCGCAGCTGCAGCGCGTGATCAGCGACGGCAACCTGCTGCTCACCGAACTGCAGAACCGCAAGACCGCCATCCACGCGCTCCTCACCGGCACCCAGCAGCTGTCGGCGCAGCTGTCCGGGCTCGTCGCGGACAACCGCGCGCAGCTCAAGCCGACGCTGGACAAGCTCGGGAAGGTGACCGACATCCTGCAGCGCAACCAGGGCAACCTCGACCAGAGCCTCAAGCTGATGGCGCCGTTCGCCCGCGTCGGCGCGAACGCCACCGGCAACGGCCGCTGGTTCGAGGGCTACCTGTGCGGGCTGCTGCCGCCGACGATCACCGCGGCCGGGCTGCACATCAACCCCGAAGGCTGCACCCCGCCGATCGCGGCGCCGAACCAGGGGGTGGGCGGCCGATGACCATCCGGACCTACCGCGGCCGCAGCCTCGTGACGTGGCTGGCCTTCGCCTGCATCGTGGCACTGGTCGTCACCGCCGGGCTGTGGCTGGTGTTCCGCGCCTCCACCGGCACGACGCTGTCGGCGTACTTCGGCAAGACCGTCGGGCTCTACGCGGGTTCGTCGGTGCGGGTGCTCGGCGTGCCGGTCGGGCAGGTCACCGACGTCACGCCACAGGGTGACGCGGTGCGCGTGGACATGCGAGTCGACGACGTGCCGCTGCCGGCCGGCGTCGGCGCGGTCGTCGTCGCGCCGAGCCTGGTCAGCGACCGGTACGTCCAGCTGACCCCGGCCTACGACAGCGGCCCGACCCTGGCCACCGGCACGGTGCTCGCGAAGGACCGGACGGCGACGCCCGTGGAGCTGGACGACCTGTACTCCAGCCTGGACAAGCTGTCGACGGCGCTCGGCCCGAACGGCGCCAACAAGGACGGCGCGCTGTCCGGCGTCCTGGACACCGCGGCGGACGCGCTGAAGGGCAACGGCGCCTCGCTGAACTCGACGGTCGGGCAGCTCGCCGACCTCGCGAAGACCCTGGACGGCTCGAAGGACGACCTGTTCTCGACCGTGCAGAACCTCAACTCCTTCACCGGTGCGCTGGCCCAGAGCGACCAGCAGCTCAACGAGTTCTACGGGCGCGTCGCCGACGTCAGCCAGTTCCTCGCCGCGGGCTCCTCCGACGTCGGAGCGGCACTGCAGTCCCTCGGCGGGGCGCTCGGGGACGTCCAGCAGTTCGTCAACGACAACAAGGGCGCACTGGAGTCCAATGTGGACAAGCTGGCGTCGCTGTCGAAGGTCCTGGTCGACCAGCGCGCGTCGCTCGCCGAGGTGCTGGACATCGCGCCGACCGGCGCGACCAACTTCATCAACTCCTACGACGCCGCGTCGGGCACGATCGCCGTCCGCGACAACCTCAACGAGCTCACCAACCCGCCGATCCTCACCGTGTGCCGGCTGATCAGCGCGGGCACCCCGAAGGAAGTCCCCGACACGCTGGGGAACATCTGCAAGCAGCTCGCGCCGGTGCTGGACGGCGTGCTGAAGCTGCCGACGATCCCGCAGGTGCTCAACTCCCTGCAGAACGGCACCCTCCCGCCGTTGCCGCTCCCGCTCGTCGACGTGATGGAGCAGCTTTCGGGGGGTGCGAAGTGAAGCGGCTCGCGGGAGTGCTCGCCGGGGTGCTGGTGCTGGCGGCCTGCAGCGACGGCGGGTTCAACGGCCTCTACGGCACGCCGCTGCCCGGCGGCGCGGACGTCGGCGACCACCCGTACCACGTCACCGCGCTGTTCACCGACGTGCTCGACCTCGTCCCGCAGTCCAGCGTCAAGGTCAACGACGTCGCGGTCGGGCGGGTCGACAAGATCACCCTGACGCCGGACACGCGGTCCGCGCTGGTGGCGATGACCGTCAACGGCGACATCGCGCTGCCCGCGAACGCCCGAGCCGAGCTGAAGCAGTCTTCGCTGCTGGGGGAGAAGTTCGTCGAGCTGAGCGTGCCGGCCGCCGAACCGGCGAGCGGCAAGCTGGCCGACGGCGCGCAGATCCCGCTCGGGCGCACCAACCGCAACCCCGAGGTCGAGGAGGTGCTCGGCGCGCTTTCGTTGCTGCTGAACGGCGGCGGCGTCGAGCAGATCCAGAAGAT
Source organism: Amycolatopsis sp. NPDC051106 (assembly GCF_040682775.1). Classification (NCBI taxonomy): domain Bacteria; kingdom Bacillati; phylum Actinomycetota; class Actinomycetes; order Pseudonocardiales; family Pseudonocardiaceae; genus Amycolatopsis; species Amycolatopsis sp. NPDC051106. The sequence continues at coordinate 50,283 of NZ_JBFBBQ010000040.1, forward strand.
CAGCCACGAGCTCAACGACGCGCTGTCCGGCAACGAGCCGGAGATCCGCGCGCTGCTGTCGCGAGTGGACGAACTGGCCACCCAGCTCGACGGGCACCGGACGGAGATCCTGCGCGCGATCGACGGGCTCGGGAAGCTGTCTCACACCTTGACCGCTCAGACGCAGAATCTCTCCGACGCGCTCGACAACCTCGCGCCAGGGCTGAAGATCGTCACCGACCAGCGTGACCAGCTCGTGAGCATGCTCAACGCGCTGAACACGCTCTCCGGCGTCGCGGTGGACACGGTCACGAAGAGCCGTGACCAGCTCGTCGCGAACCTCAAGGCGTTGCAGCCGACGCTGACCAAGCTCGGCGAGGCCGGTTCCGACCTGCCGAACGCGCTGCAGATCCTGCTGACGTACCCGTTCCCGGACTACGCGGGCAACGTGATCAAGGGCGACTACGCGAACGTCGAGGCGAACGTGAACCTCGACCTGGACACGCTGATCCAGAACTTCACGAACTCGTCGCAGCCGCCGATCGCGCTGCCTTCCGGGATCGGCGGGCAGCCGTCGACGGTCGCGCCGCCGTTGCCGCTGCCGGACCTCGGACCGGGTCCGCAGAGCGCGGGCCCGGATCTGCTGGGCGGGCTGCTCGGCCTGATCGGGGGCGGCAGGTGACCACGCGCAAGGTCCGCATCCAGCTGTTCGCGTTCGTCGTCATCGCGGTGGTGTCGGTCGTCTACGCCGGCGGCCGGTACGCCGGGCTGGACCGGCTCTTCGGCAACCGCGGCTACGTCGTCACCGCGCAGCTGACCGACTCCGGCGGCATCTTCGTCAACTCCGAGGTCGCCTACCGCGGGGTCACGGTCGGGCGGGTGACCGGGATGACGCTGACCGAGCACGGCGTCGACGTCGCGCTCGACATCGATTCCGGCGCCCCGGCCATCCCGGCCGACGCGCACGCGCAGGTGGCGAACCGGTCGGCGGTGGGGGAGCAGTTCGTCGACCTCCTTCCCCTGCACGACGGCGGTCCGTTCTTGACGGACGGGTCCGTGATCACCGCGGACAAGACGTCGCTGCCGCCGTCGCCGGACACCGTGCTGACCCACCTCGACGACCTGGTCGCGAGCGTGCACCCGGACTCGCTGCGCACGGTCGTCGACGAGACGTACAACGCGTTCGCCGGCGCGGGCCCGGAACTGCAGCAGCTGCTGGACAGCACGAGTTCGCTGACCTCCGTGGCCACGCAGTACCTCCCGGAAACGCAGGGCCTGCTGGCGAGTTCGCGGATCGTGCTGGACACGCAGGAACGGCAGGCCGCGAACATCACCGACTTCGCTTCCGGTTTGAAGACGATCGCGGGTCAGCTCAAGACGTCGGACCCGGATCTGCGGCGCGTGATCGCCGAGGCGCCCGCGCTGAGCCGGCAGATCAGCGACGTGCTCGCGGCGTCCGGGACCGACCTGGGTGTGCTGTTCGCCAACCTGCTGACCACGGCGCAGATCACGACGTCGCGCAAGGACGCCATCGAGGAACTGCTGGTGGCGTACCCGATCATCTCGGCGTTCTCGCCGTCGACGTCCCCGGACGGCACCGGGCACCTGGGCGTGGTGCTGAACTTCTTCGACCCGGCTTCGTGCACGAAGGGCTACGAAGGGACGAAGCAGCGTCCGGCGAACGACGAGTCCGAAGCGCCGGTGAACCTCAACGCGTACTGCGCCGAGCCACCGGGTAGCCCGACCGGGGTGCGCGGGTCGCAGAACGCGCCCTACGCGGGCAAGCCGCCGGCGATCCCGGCCGCGCCTCAGCAGCAGGCGGCCGCTTCTTCGCCGGCGCAGCTGCCGGGGATGCTGAGCCTGCTGACCGGGCCGTCGGCGGGCGGGCTCGGCAAGCTGCTGGGCGCGCCGTGAAGGTTCTGGTCGTCGCCGCGGTGGTTTCGGTGCTCGCGGCTCTGTTCTCCGGCTGGTCCTGGTGGCGGGCCGCTTCGGACGATGCTTCTGCCCGGGGCCGCGAGCGCGACGCCGTGCTGGCGGCGGCGGGCCCGGAACTGGTCACGCTGAACACGATCGACTACCGGGCGGCGGGCGCGGACGTGGACCGCTGGATCGCGGCTACTACGGGCCAGTACGGCAAGGACCTCGCGGGCGACCGCCAGGTGCAGATCGACCGGGCGACCACGGCTCGCACTGTTTCGACGGCGTCGTTGGTCCAGGCCGCGGTGACGGAGATCGACGTGTCCCGCGGGACGGCGCGTCTGCTGGCGGTGCTGGACGTACGGGTCTCGACGGGCGGTTCTCCCGCTTCGCCTCGCTTGAACCGGCTGACGGTGGACGTTGCGCGCTCCGGCTCCGGCTGGAAGGTCGCGGGTGTGCAGGCGGCGGGCTCGTGACGCGGGTGCTGGCTTTGGTCGTGGCGGTGGCGCTGGGCAGCGCTGTGTGGTTCGGTATCGAGACCGCTTCCTTGTCCCCTGGGGACAATCTCGCTTTGGTGGACACTTCGGCTACTGCCTCGGTTTCGTCCGAGGTGAGCGATGCGGTGAAGTCGGTGTTTTCGTACGACTACGCGAACCTGCCGCGCACCGAGCGGGCGGCTTCGGAGGTGCTGACGGGGGCGGCGGTCGGCCAGTACCGCGACCAGTTCGCTTCGGCGCGTACGCGGGCTACGGCGGAGAAGCTGGTTCGGACTACGACTGTTCGGGCGGTGGGGGTGCGGACCTTGGTGGGGGATGATGCTTCGTTGTTGTTGTTCTTGGATCAGCAGACTGTTACCCAGGGTGGGGGTGCGCCGTCTACTTCCGTTGCTCAGCTTGCGGTGACTGCCAAGCGGGTTGATGGGCGCTGGAAGTTGGCTTCGCTTACTGCGCTTTAGGGTTCTTTAGTTTCAAGATACGGCTTCGCCGGGGCGTGGGAAATCGGCGCTTCTTGTCCTTGCTTGCCGCTCGGTGCCGGAGCGCCGATTCCCCACGCAGTGGTGTCCCCGCCGCTGTACAGCTTCCAGCGACGCCTTCTCCGACGCGATCGACCTGGCTTTCAACTCTCCGGAGTTGCCGATGCAGGCCGGCGAGCGAACCCACGTGATGGTCGCGGTGTCGTTGGCGGACCTGAGGTCGGGCATCGGCCAGGCCATGCTCGGCAACACCGGAACCCTGCCCGACCCGGCTCCCGATCAAGCCGCCCTCGACACCGCACCCAAGGTCAGCGTCGGCCGCGCCGTGCTCGGTGACCTCGGCACCATCTCCGCCGCCGAAGCCCGCATCCACGCCTGCGACTGCACACTCATCCCCGCCGTCCTTGGCACCAAGAGCGAGCTTCTCGATCTCGGCCGCCGCCACCGCCTTGTCTCCACCCCACTCCGCCACGCGCTGTACCTGCGCGACCGCGGCTGCGCCTTCCCCGGCTGTAACCGCCCACCCCGCCACTGCTCAAGGGCCACCACATCCACCACTGGGCTGACGGCGGGCCGACCGAGCTGGGCAACCTGGTCCTCATGTGCGCCCACCACCACCGACTCCTGCACCGCTCCGGCTGGCAAGTCCGCATCGCCGCCGACGGCCTACCGGAGTTCCTGCCACCGGTGTTCCTGGACAAACGCCGAAAACCCCGGCGCAACAACCTGCACCAACCACTGCCATTCGCGGCGTGAACAAAACGGGAAAGGCCCGCAGCCAACCGGCTACGGGCCTACACCCACGCCCCGGCCACAGCAGCCCAAACAGCAGCACCAGTCACGATCGGCACCAACGAACCGCGCGACCAATGCCCGGCCGTGGCGGAACAGCCATCGCTACCCAGCGCGGCCGAGCCGGCTCGAGTCCTCAACGCCGAACAGCAGCCACCGCCGCCACGCACCGCACTCAACGGCGCACCGGCCACCCGCCAGGCAGCTACGACGAGCGGCATGCGTGCCACCCACGCCTAACCGTCCCAGACCGCCGCGCCCTGCCTCAGGACCTCGACGTCCGACTCCGACGACGCCGGCCACATCTCCACCACGTACCGGTAGTGCTCGCCGTACTCGTGGTCGTTCCAGTCGACTGGCGGCGGCCCGGCCGGGACGTACGAGACCCGGGCGCGGTACAAACCCGGCAGCACCGAAAAGAGCTTTTCCTGCGATGGGTAGTCCGCCGGACCGGAAATCACGAGTTTTCCGCTCGGAACCGGAAGATCCGCTTCCACCACGTGCTCCGCGGAAGGCGACAACGCGGGCGGTGCGGGAAGGAGCGTGATCGACGACTCCACCAGGTCGGACCTCGCCGTGGCGATCGCGAACCCGCCCGGCTCCACCCCGATCCGGTGGGATTCCACGGCGAGCGCGGTCCAGCCGCTTCCGTCCAGCCGGGAACCGGAGTCGCGCAACGAGAACTGCCGCTGGTCGGCGTGGACTACCAAATGCACACCAACCACCCTAGCCAGGACCCGCCCCGAAATGGTATCGACGCCGGGTTTAGCGTTGACGTCATGACCACTGCTTCCGTCGACGTCGACACGGCCCGCCGCGACTACGCGGCCCTGGTCGACCGCGGCCTCTCCCTCGACATCACCCGCGGCAAGCCCTCCCCGGAGCAGCTCGACCTCGCGAACGGCCTGCTGAACCTCCCCGGCGACGGCACCTTCAAGGCCGAGGACGGCACCGACGTCCGCAACTACGGCGGCCTCAAGGGCCTGCCGGAGCTGCGCCGCATCTTCGCGGGCGCCCTGCAGGTCCCGGCCGAGCAGCTGCTCGCCGCGGGCAACTCCAGCCTCGAGCTGATGCACGACGCCGTCGTCCAGGCGCTGCTGTCGAAGCTCCCCGGTGCCGAGCGCCGCTGGGCCGACGAGCCGACCCTGAAGTTCCTCGCCCCCGTCCCGGGCTACGACCGCCACTTCGCGCTCACCGAGCGCTTCGGCATCGAGCTGGTCCCGGTGCCGATGACCGACCAGGGCCCCGACATGGACGTCGTCGAGCGGCTCGTCGCCGAGGACAGCGCCGTCAAGGGCATCTGGTGCGTGCCGAAGTACAGCAACCCCACCGGCGTCACGTTCGGTGACGACGTCGTGCGGCGGCTCGCCAGCATGACCACCGCGGCGCCCGACTTCCGGATCTTCTGGGACAACGCCTACGCCGTGCACCACCTGACCGACGACGAGCCGGAGCTGGCCGACATCCTGGCCCTGGCCACCGAGGCAGGCAACGCCGACCGCGTGTTCGTCTTCGGCTCGACCTCGAAGATCACCTACGCCGGCGCCGGCGTCGGCTTCTTCGGCGCCTCCGAGGCCAACCTCGCCTGGTGGGTCGGCAACGTCGGCAAGCGCACCATCGGCCCGGACAAGGTCAACCAGCTGCGCCACGCCCTCTTCCTCAAGGACGAGGACGGCGTCCGCGCCCACATGCGCAAGCACGCCGAGATCATCGGCCCGAAGTTCGAGGCCGTCGACCGCATCCTCACCGAAGAGCTCTCCGACCTGGCGTCCTGGACCAAGCCGACTGGTGGGTACTTCGTGTCGCTGACCGTGCCCGAGGGCACCGCGAAGGAGGTCGTGCGGCTGGCGAAGGAGGCCGGTGTCGCGCTGACCCCCGCCGGGGCGACCCACCCGCACGGCGACGACCCGGCCGACGCGGTCATCCGCATCGCGCCGACGTTCCCGGTGCTCGCCGACGTCGAGGAGGCCGTCCGGGCGCTCGCCGTGTGCGTCCGGCTCGCCGCGGCCGAACGCTCCTGACCTGCGGAAACAAAAAGAGCAAGAACTTTTTCCCGATTTGACCGAGCCGGGGGCCGTCCGGGTACGTATGACCGGTGGGTGAGGTGGACGAACTCGTCACGAGAGGACGTCCCCCGGTGTTCGGAAAACGCTACACACAGCAGCTCGTCGAGCGCAGCGCGGAGAACGCGACCGACCGCCGCCGCTTCCTCAAGGCTGCGGGAGCGGCGGGGCTCGGCGTCGCGGGTGCCGGCGCGCTCGGTACCGCGCTGTCGCTGGGCCTCGGCTCGGCGGGCGCGACTTCGCAGTACCCGGAGCAGAACGCGCAGGACGCCGCCGCCAGCGACGCCGCGGTGCTGAACTTCGCGCTCAACCTGGAGTACCTCGAGGCGAACCTGTACTCGTTCGCCGTCTACGGCTACGGGCTGAACGAGAAGTACGTCAACGGCGTCGGCAACCTCGGCAAGGTCTCCGGCGGGCACGCCGTGAAGTTCAAGAGCGAGCACACCAAGCAGATCGTCCAGGAGATCGCCGGCGACGAGGTCGCCCACGTCACTTTCCTGCGCAAGGCGCTCGACAAGGCCGCCGTCGCGCAGCCGGAGATCGACTTCCAGAACAGCTTCACCGCCGCCATGCAGGCCGCCGGGGTCATCAAGGAAGGCCAGACCTTCGACCCGTTCGCGAGCGAGAACAACTTCCTGCTCGCCGCGTTCCTGTTCGAGGACGTCGGCGTGTCGGCTTACAAGGGCGCGGCGCCGCTGGTGAACAACAAGACGTTCCTCGACGCGGCGGCGGGCATCCTCGCGGTCGAGGCCTACCACGCGGGCATCGTGCGCGGGCAGCTGTTCGAACGCGGCCTCGGCGACATCACGAACAAGATCTCCGACGCCCGCGACAGCCTCGACGGCAAGGCCGACGACGACGAAGGCGTGCTCAAGGACGGCAAGGCGAACCTCGTCCCCGCGGACGCCAACGGCATCGCGTTCGGCCGCTCCGCCGACCGCGTGCTCAACATCGCCTACCTCAACCCGGACAAGGTCTCCTCGGGCGGCTTCTACCCGCGCGGCCTCAACGGCGACATCGCCACCAGTGGCGCCAAGGAGTGAGCGCCGCGTGCCGCCGTCACGGTAACGTCGTGAGCGGCGGCACGCGGAGTCCACGAGGGGGAGCACGGTGCGGGTACTGGTCGCGGGCGGCGGCGTCGCCGGCACGGTGACGGCGATGGCGATGAAGCTGGCCGGACACGATCCGGTGGTCTTCGAGGCCTACCCGGCCGGCGGGGAGGACGTCGGCGCGTTCCTCACGATCATGCACAACGGCATGGACGCCCTGCGCGCGATCGGCGCCGACCGGCCGGTGATCGACGCGTCCTTCGCCGCGTACGGCGTCGAGCTCGTCGCCGCGAACGGGGAGACCGTCGGGCGCAACGAGTTCGACACCGGCAGCGTCGACGGCCCGCGCACGCTGACCCGCGCGACGCTCTACCGCGTCCTGCAGGAGGAAGCCACGCGCCGGGGCGTGCCGCTCGAACGCGGGAAGCGGCTGGTGGGCGCCCGGACCGGCCCCCACGGCGTCACGGCCGAGTTCGCCGACGGCACCATCGAGACCGGAGACGTCCTCGTCGGCGCCGACGGCCTGCGCTCGGTCGTCCGGCGGCTGATCGACCCGGCGGCGGACGAGCCGCGCTACACCGGGCTGACCGTCGTCTACGGCTACACGCGCGCGCCCGGTTTGCCGTCGGCGCCCGGGATCTACCGGATGGTCCGCGGCAGCAAGGCCGCCTTCGGGTTCACCACCGACCCGGACGGCGCCACGTTCTGGTTCGCCCGCATCCCGGACACCGAGCGGTCCCGTGAGGACATCGCGGCCGTGACGCCGGCCGGCTGGCGCGAGTTCGCGCACGCGGCGTTCGCCGGGGAACCGTTGCCCTGCGCCGAAATCATCGCGGCCACGGGCGAGGAGGTGTTCGGCGACCACTCCTACGACCTCCCCGAGACGCGCGTCTGGTCGACGCCGGAGATGGTCCTGGCCGGCGACGCCGCGCACGCCGCGTCCCCGGCCGCCGCGCAGGGCGCGTCGATGGCGCTGGAGGACGGCGTGATCCTGGCGCAGTGCCTGCGCGACCTGCCGGATCCGGTGTCGGCTTTCGCGGCGTACGAAGGACTTCGGCGCGAGCGGGTCGAGAAGCTGGTCGCGTCGAGCGCCGGGAAGGACGTCGGCGAAAAGCCGGGCTGGGTCTACGCGCACCACATCGACTGGGACGCCGAGGTCACCGCGTAGCACCGGACCCGCTACGTGCCGCAGGAGTCGCGGACCACCAGTTTCGTCGGCAGGTGCACCGGATCCGGTGCCGTCCCGGTCTCGATCATCGCCAGCAGCGCTCCCGCCGCCGCGGTGCCGAAGCCCGGCTTGTCCTGGGCCACCGTCGTCAGCGCCGGGTCGACCAGGGACGCCACCTCGATGTCGTCGAAGCCCACCACGGCCAGGTCCGCCGGCACTCGCAGCCCGGCCGAGCGGGCCGCCAGCAGGGCGCCGACCGCCATCTCGTCGCTGGCCGCGAACACCGCCGTCGGCGGGTCCTTGCGGGCCAGCAGCCGCCGCATTCCGACGAACCCGCTCTCGCGATAGAAGTCCCCGGTGACCATGAAATCGTCGCGCGCCGCCAATCCGGCCTCGGCCAGTCCGCGCAGGTAGCCCTCGGTGCGGGCCGCGGCGGGGGCGTTGCCGCGCGGGCCGGTGATCGTCGCGATCCGGTCGTGGCCGAGCGCGGCCAGGTGCCGGACGGCTTCCGCCGCGCCGCCGGCGTTGTCCGAGGTCACGTAGGTCGCCCGCGGACCCGCCAGGGCCACGTCGACCGCGACGCACGGCAGCCCGGACTGGGCGAACGTGGCGAAAGCGTCCGCGTCGGTGCCGCTGTCGATCAGCACCAGCCCGGCCAGGTGGTGGCGCCGGGTCATGCTCACGTACGCGACCGGGTCGGCCAGCGACACGCCCGGGTTGCGGTCGCGCGCGTCGTCGCTCGTCGCGAGCATCAGCAGGTGGTAGCCGTGCGAGCTGAGCGCGGATTTGAGGCCGAGCAACAGGTCCTGCAGGAACGGGTGCCGCCAGCCGGGCCGCCGGTGGTCGGTGTCCCAGACCAGCCCGACCATCGCCGACTGCTGCCGCGACAGGGCCCGCGCCGACTCGTTCGGCGAGAAGTCGAGCTCCCGGGCGACGCGCTCGACGTGCTCGCGCGTCGTCGCGCTGACCGTGGCGGGGCGGTTGAACACCCGCGACACGGTCGCGACCGAAACCCCGCAGAGCTGGGCGATCTCGCGGGCGGTGACCATGGTGCCTCCTACAGCGCTTTCCGGGGGTTCGGGTGGCGGAGCCCCCGACCCGAGGCGAAGCCTCGGATGATGCAGCTGTAACCGGTTACATTCCTAGCACATGATCTCAGGCTGGGTAAATGCCGAGCCGCGTTACCAGTTTGTTACTTGACGAACACGTGCTGGGAGCGCTCTCATAGTCCCGCGTTTTCCGACCGGCCCGCAGAACAACGGAGATCTCATGCGCCCGAAAACGACAACCCGCCGGATCCGCTTGATCGCGGGGGTGGTGTGCGCCGGCCTGGCCGCGGTCACCGCGCTGAGCGCCTGCGGAAGCAGCGACGCCGGCAGCGGCGGGAAGGTCAAGCTCAGCCTCGGCCTCTTCGGCAACTTCGGCTACACCGACCTGATCAAGGAATACCAGGCGGCGCACCCGAACATCGAAATCACCGAGCGGACCGCGTCCTACTCCGACCACCACAAGAACCTCGCCGCGCACCTGGCCACCGGCGGCGGCGCCGCGGACATCGAAGCGATCGACACCGGGTACGTCGCCCAGTTCAAGGCGAACCCGGACAAGTTCGTCGACCTCAACACCGTCGGCGGCGACAAGCTCAAGGATCGCTGGCTGGCCTGGAAGTGGTCGGCTTCGCTGGCCAAGGGCGGGCAGCAGATCGGCTACGGCACCGACGTCGGCGGCCTGGCGATCTGCTACCGCCGCGACCTGTTCGAGAAGGCCCAGCTGCCCGCCGACCGCGACGCCGTCTCCGCGCTCTGGCCCACCTGGCAGGCGTTCTTCGAAACCGGTAAGCGCTTCCAGTCCAAGGCGCCGAACGGCGTCAAGTTCATGGACGGCGGCCCGACCGTGCTCAACGCGATCGTCGGCCAGGCGCCGGTCGGCTACTACGACCAGAGCGACCAGATCGTCGTCGGCAGCAACCCGGCGCTGCGCACTGGCTGGGACCAGGTCGTCGACGCCGTCAAGGCGAACCTCTCCGCCGGCCTGCTCTACAGCACGCCGACCTGGAACACCGGGTTCACGCAGGGCCAGTTCGCCACCGTCACCTGCCCCGCCTGGATGATGACCAAGATCAAGGACCAGGCGCCGGACACCGCGGGCAAGTGGGACATCGCCACCGTGCCCGGCGGGGGCGGCAACTGGGGCGGCTCGTACCTGACCGTGCCGAAGCAGGGCAAGCACACGAAGGAAGCCGCCGAGCTCGCCGCGTGGCTGACCGCGCCCGAGCAGCAGGCGAAGGTGTTCACCAGCAAGGGCCTGCTGCCCTCGACGCCGTCGCTCTACGACGACCCGAAGATCACCGGCTACACCAACTCGTTCTTCTCGGGCGCGCCGGTCGGCAAGCTCTTCACCGACGCCGCCAAGAAGCTGAACCCGCAGTACCAGGGCCCGAAGGCGGGCGACGTCCAGACGGAGTTCGGCAACGCGATGCAGCGCGTCGAGCAGGGCAAGCAGGACGGCGCGGCAGCCTGGCAGCAGCTGGTCGGTGACGTCGAAAAGCTCAAGTGATGGCTGGGGCGAAAACGCTGTCCTTCGCCGACCGGCGGCACAAGTGGGACGTCAAGCTGTCGCCGTTCGGCTTCATCAGCCCGTACTTCCTGATCTTCGGCGTCTTCGGGTTGTTCCCGCTGCTCTACACGGCTTTCGTGTCGCTGCAGAAGCGCAACCTGCTCGACGCCGAGGGCGCGACGTTCATCGGGTTCGGCAACTACGAGCAGCTGCTGTTCCACGACCCGTACTTCTGGAACTCGATGGGGAACACGGTCAGCCTGTGGCTGCTGACCACGATCCCGCAGATCCTGTTCGCGCTCGGCATCGCGCACCTGCTCAACCGCCGGCTGCGCGGGCGCACGATGTTCCGGATGGGGATGATCCTGCCGAACATCACCTCGGTGGCGGCGGTGACGATCATCTTCGCGCAGCTCTTCGGCCGGGACTTCGGGCTGGTGAACTGGGTGCTGAGCTGGTTCGGCGGCGGGCACGTCGACTGGCAGGCCGGCACGGCCAGCTCGCACACCGCCATCGCGGCGATGGTGGTGTGGCGCTGGACCGGCTACCACGCGCTGATCTTCCTGGCGTCGATGCAGGCGATCCCGTCGACCATGTACGAGGCCGCCACCCTCGACGGCGCGAAGGGGTGGCAGCAGTTCTGGCGGATCACCGTGCCGCTGCTGCGACCGCAGATCATCTTCTCGACGGTGATCGCGACGACCGGGAACATGCGGCTGCTCGCCGAGCCGCTGCTGTTCAACCCCGGCACGGCGGCGGCCACCGGCGGCTCGGACCGGCAGTTCCAGACCGCCGCGCTCTACCTCTACGAGCAGGGCTTCACCAAGTACGACTTCGGCTACAGCTCGGCGATCGCGCTGATCCTGGCCGTGGCCACGATGCTCGTCGCGGGCGTGTCGTACCTGGTGACCCGGCGCATCCAAACGGACTGAGGAGCCGACATGACCACCGTGCTGACCCCGGCGGCGCCCGCGCCGCCGGCGGCCCCCGGGCGGGCCCGGCGCCTCGTGCGCCGGGTCGCGAGCCCGTGGACCTACGCCGCGCTGATCGCGATCCTGGCCGGCTCGGCGTTCCCCGTGTACTGGTCGTTCGTCGTCTCCTCGCAGACGTCGGAGGCGGTCGGGAGCGTGCCGCCGGTCCTCGTGCCCGGCGGCCACCTGTTCGAGAACATCGCGCGGGTCTTCGACGAGACGGACTTCGCGCTGGCGCTCGGGAACTCGATCATCGTCGCGGGCACGATCACCGTGTCCGTCGTGCTGTTCTCGACGCTGGCCGGGTTCGCCTTCGCCAAGCTGAAGTTCCGCGGCCGCACCGTGCTGCTGCTCCTCGTGGTCGCCACCCAGGCGATCCCGACCGAGCTGGGCGTCGTGCCGCTCTACATGATGATGGCCGACTTCGGCTGGGCCGGGCAGCTGCAGGCGGTGATCGTGCCCGGCCTGGTCACCGCGTTCGGCGTGTTCTTCATGCGCCAGTACTTCGAGCGGGCCCTGCCGCTGGAACTGCTGGAAGCCGGGCGGATGGACGGCTGCAACTCACTGCGGCTGTTCTGGCACGTCGCGCTGCCGGCCGCCCGCCCGGCCGCGGCGGTGCTCGGGCTGTTCACGTTCATGCAGGCGTGGAACGACTTCTTCTGGCCGCTGGTCGTGCTGGTGCCGGAGAACCCGACCGTCCAAACCGCACTGTCCACCCTGGCCAGTGGCTACACCACCGACTACACGCTCGTGCTCACCGCCGCCACCATCGGCACCGTCCCCGTCCTGCTCGTGTTCCTGCTGTTCGGCCGCCAGATCGTCGGCGGCATCATGCAGGGCGCGCTCAAGGGCTGACCTCCCGGAGATCACCGTGACCACCAGTTTCCCGCCCGGCTTCCGCTGGGGCGTCGCCACCTCGGCGTTCCAGATCGAGGGCGCGACCCGATCCGACGGACGCGGACCGTCCATCTGGGACACCTTCGCGGCGGTCCCCGGCGCGGTGGCCGGGGGTGACACCGGCGAGCCCGCGGCGGACCACTACCGCCGCTGGCCCGCCGACCTCGGCCTGCTGAGCGACCTCGGCGTCGACTCCTACCGCTTTTCGGTGTCCTGGCCGCGGGTCCAGCCGGACGGCCGGCGCGCCGAACGCCGGGGGCTCGACTTCTACCGGCGGCTGGTGGAAGCCCTGCGGGAGCGGGACATCGAGCCGTTCCTCACGCTGTACCACTGGGACCTGCCGCAGGCCCTGGAGGACGAGGGCGGCTGGCGCTCCCGCGACACGGCGGCGCGCTTCGCCGAGTACGCGGTGCTGGTGCACGAGGAGCTCGGCGACGTCGTCGACCACTGGACGACGTTGAACGAGCCGTACCCGTGCGCGGTCGCGGGCTACGGCGAAGGGCGCCACGCGCCGGGCGCGCGGGAGGGCCACGGCGCGCTCGCCGCCGCCCACCACCTGCTGCTCGGCCACGGCCTGGCGGTGCGGGCGTTGCGGGCGCAGGCGCCGCCGCAGCACCAGTTCGGGATCGTGCTCAACCAGTCGCCCGCGGTGCCGGTGACGGACTCGGCCGCGGACGCCGCGGCGGCGGCCCGCCAGGACACCCTGCTGCGGCGCCAGTTCACCGACCCGCTGTTCGGCGGCCGGTACGCGCCGGGCCTGGTGGCGATGTTCGACGGCGTCTCCGACTTCTCGTTCCGCCACGACGGCGACCTGGAGACGATCGGCGTGCCCCTGGACTACCTGGGCGTGAACTACTACTACCGGCTGCACGTCGCGGACGCGCCCCACCGCGAGCCGGACCCGGCGCTGCGGACCGTGACCGACATCGGCGTGGACACCTCACGGCTGCCGGACGTCCCGCGCACGGGCATGGGCTGGCCGGTGGAGCCGGAGGGCCTCACCGAAGCCCTGGTCGGCCTGCACAACCGCTACCCGGGCCTGCCACCGCTGTACGTCACCGAGAACGGCTGCGTGTACACCGACCGGAGCGACTTCGCCGACTACGAGCGCATCTCGTTCCTGAGCGAGCACATCGAGGCGACGCGCGCGGCCGCGGCGGCGGGCGTGGACCTGCGGGGGTACTTCTGCTGGTCGCTGCTGGACAACTTCGAGTGGGCCCACGGCTACAAGCACCGGTTCGGCCTGGTGCACGTGGACTACGCGACGCAGGAGCGCACGCCCCGGGCCAGTTTCCGCTGGTACCGCGACCACATCGCCACCCAGCGGCTCGGCTGACTACTGCCCGCATGCTCCTGCGCAAATCCGCGCTCCGGGATGCATGCGGGATTCGCTGAACATATTTTCTTCGGCACTCTTCAGGCTGTGAACTTCGGCCCTATCATCATCTGATGCTTCTGCGACAGTGGCGGAAACCAGGAGGAGCGCGGGACTTTTCGCGATGGACGAGCCGAAAGAGAATCCTTGGTAGGTTGCGGAAAAAGATTCTTGTTGACCATCCGGGGGACGAAGTTGCCTCCCGGGTCCTGGCCAGAGTGCGGGCTTGGGAAGCCATGTCGAGTCTGACCAGCTTCACATGTGCGATAATCTTCTACTGGATGCTAGCTGTGGTGGTATTCTCGCCATACGGCCAGTTCGATTGGGATGTCTACATAGTTTTTTACTCGATCTTCATCGGCATCCCGCTCGTATTAGGCACCTGGTTGTTTAGGACATTCATTGCGCGACACTATCTGTATCGTCTGACCAGCGACTTGACTGACATCCTCGTCGAACTGACGCGGTTGCAGTGGCTGTGCTGCGCCGAGGTGGCGACGTCGCGTCGCGCTCGACGTTATTACCTTCGCATCGAGAAGTCGAAGCACCGCTTGCAAAATTCGATTGGGTACTACGGCTCGGCCTTCAGCAGGCTTCGCGGCATGGCTGTCGACGACACGGAGTCTTCCGCTTGGTACTTCAGCCGGTGGATTTCCTGGGTGAGTCAGGACTGCCTCGACAGCTACCGGCTGTCCGAAGCCAGCAAAGCGGCGTCTGCGCTCCTCGTCCATACGACGAGGACACGACCGTATCTGCCGCCGCCGTTGTCCGAGCCGCCCAGGGATGCGCTCTTGATCAAAGTGCCGAGGTGGCAGTTAATATCGAGGCTGGTCGGCGCGGTGGCGAGTCCGCTGGGTCTCGGCTTGATCGCCTTGGCAGCAGCCGTGACGACCGCCACCGCGAAACTGATGTAGTAGCCCTCTGGGAGAGCCGTGTGGGGCACCTTCAGGGACTTTGAAGCCCCTCAAGGTGCCCCTCACGGCATTCGGCTACTTCTTGTAGAGGCTCTCGATGTCGGTGGCGTAGTTCTTCGTGACCACGTTGCGCTTCAGCTTCAGGCTCGGCGTGATCTCGCCGCCCTGCTCGGTGAAGTCGTTGGCCAGCACCGTGAACTTCTTGATCGCCTCGGCCTTGGACACCTGCTTGTTGGCCTCGTCGACGGCGGCCTGGATCTCCGCGAGCAGGTCGGCGTCGGTGGCCAGGTCCGCGACCGTGGCGGCAGCCGGCTTGCCGTGCTGGGACTTCCAGGACGGGAAGTACTCCTCGTCCACCGTCACCAGCGCCGCGATGAACGGGCGCTGGTCGCCGACCACCATGGCCTGGCTGACCAGCGGGGCCGCCTTGATCGTGTCCTCGAGGCCGGACGGGGCGACGTTCTTGCCGCCCGCCGTCACGATGATCTCCTTCTTGCGGCCGGTGATCTTGAGGAAGCCGTCGGCGTCGAGCTCGCCCAGGTCGCCGGTGTGGAACCAGCCGTCGGTGAGGGACTCGGCCGTCGCCTGCGGGTTGTTGTAGTACGCCTGGAAGACGACGTCGCCCTTGAGCAGCACTTCGCCGTCGTCGGCGATGCGGACCGACGTGCCGTTGACCGGCTTGCCGACCGTGCCGACGCGGAACGCCGTCTGGGTGTTGACGTTCGCCGCCGCGGACGTCTCGGTCAGGCCGTAGCCCTCGAACACCGGGACGCCGATGCCGCGGAAGAAGTGCGCCAGCCGCGCGCCGAGCGGGGCACCGCCGGACACCGCCGCGACGCAGCGGCCGCCGAGGGCCGCGCGCAGCTTGCCGTAGACGAGCTTGTCGAACACCAGGTGCTTGGCCTTCAGGCCGAGCCCGGCGCCGCCCTTGTCCTGCGCCTCGCTGTAGGCGACCGCGACCGCCTCGGCGGCGTCGAAGATCTTGCCCTTGCCGTCGCCGTGGGCCTTCTGCTTCGCCGAGTTGTAGACCTTCTCGAACACACGCGGCACCGCGACGACGAACGTCGGCCGGAACGTGCCCAGGTCGGCGACCAGGTTCTTGACGTCCGGGGTGTGCCCGAGGGTGACGCGCGCGGACAGCGCGGTCACGGCGATCGCGCGGGCCAGCACGTGCGCCAGCGGGAGGAACACCAGCAGCGAGTTGCCCTGCTCCATGAGCTGCGGGAACGCCTCGATGTCGGCGCGGATCTCGGCCAGCAGGTTGCGGTGGGTCAGCTCGACGCCCTTGGGGCGGCCGGTGGTGCCCGAGGTGTAGACGATCGTGGCGAGCTCGCCCGCGCTCACCTCGCGGCGGCGTGCGTGCAGCTCGTCGTCGGAGAGCTGCGCGCCGATCGCGGACAGCTCTTCGACGGCGGGGGAGTCGCCCTCGATCTGCCACGTGTGGTCCAGCTCGGTGAGCCGGTCCCGGATCTCCTCGACCGCCGCGGCGTGGGCGTTCGTCTCGACGAAGACGCCCTTCGCGGCCGAGTCGGAGAGGATCCAGTACACCTGTTCGGGGGAGGACGTGTCGTAGATCGGCACCGTGACCGCGCCCGCCGCCCAGATCGCGAAGTCGATCAGCGTCCACTCGTAGCGGGTCTTGGACATGATGGCGACGCGGTCGCCGCGGCCGATCCCGGCCTGGGCCAGGCCCTTGGCCACCGCCAGCACCTGGCCGGCGAACTCCTTGGCCGTGACGTCCAGCCAGGTTCCGTCGACCTGGCGGCGGAAGCTCACCACGTCCGAGAACCGCTCGGCGTTCGCCCAGACGACATCGGACATGTTCTCGTCGTCGGCCACCGGCTTGCCGGCGGGAGCGCTGTATTCGCGCACGTGGACCTCCGTGTTCAACGCGTGCGGCGGGCGACACCGCTGTTACCCGCCAGTCAACTTAGCGTGGTGAGCACCTTAAGACCATGCTGATCGCCGTCGCACGGCGAGGGCGTGACATTCTTCGCACGTGAACGCGCCACCCTCACTCGACATCGTCGACGAGACGTTCCTCGCCGTTCCGCCGGCCACCGTGGCCGCGGTCTTCGCCGCACCGGCGTCCTGGCGGCGCTACTGGCCCGACCTGGTCCTCGAGGTCTACACCGACCGGGGGGACAAAGGTCTGCGCTGGACCGTGCGGGGCGCGCTCGTCGGTACGATGGAGGTCTGGCTCGAGCCGGTGCTCGACGGCACCCTGCTGCACTACTTCCTGCGGGCGACCCCCGCCGACGCGGCCGGGACGCCCCGGGAGCTGGCGCCACGCGACCTGCGCCGGGAGTTCGACCGGCGGGCCCGCGCGGCGAAGGAGATCGCGCTCGGGCTCAAGGAGATCCTGGAGGACGGGCGCGAGCCCGGCGTTCCTCCGCGCGGCGAGGGCAGTGACGGCAAAAGCTAGGGGGACCAGGGGTGCGGGTACACGTCGTCTCGGACGTGCACGGCAACGCGGACGCGCTGAAGCGGGCCGGTGAAGGGGCCGACGCGCTGGTCGTGCTCGGCGACCTGCTGGACTTCGTCGACTACCGGGAGCACGACAAGGGCATCATGGGCGCCCTGTTCGGCGCCGAGAAGGTGGGCGAGTTCGCCCGCCTGCGGCGTGAGGGCACCCGTGACGAAACCGTTGCCTACTCGCGGACGCTCTGGGCGAGCCTCGACGACCCGGCCGGCGCCGTCGACGAGGCCATCCGCACCCAGTACGCGGCGCTCTTCGCGGCGATGACCGCGCCCACCTACGCCACCCCCGGCAACGTCGACACCCCGGCGTTGTGGCCCGAGTTCGCCGGCGAGGGCATCCGGGTGCTCGACGGCGAGGTGGCCGAGATCGGCGGCCTGCGGTTCGGGTTCGTCGGCGGCGCGCTGCTGCCCGACGGCGTCGTCCCGCGCCGCCGCAAGGGCGCCGCGTGGCGCCCCTACCTGCGAGATCGCGAGGACTACGACCGCAGCGTGGCCGCGCTGACCGAGGTCGACGTCCTCTGCACGCACGGCCCGCCGGCGCTGCCCGAGCTGACCTACGACGTCGTGGCGCGCCGCAGCGAGATCGGCTCGACCGCGCTGCTGGAGCTGATCCGCGCCCAGCGGCCGCGCTGGTCGGTGTTCGGGCACGTGCACCAGCCCCTGGCGCCCCGCGCCCGGGTCGGCCGGACCGAGTGCCGTAACGTCGGTCACTTCAAGGAGACCGGGCAGCCGTACGTGCTGCGCTGGTGACCGACCGCGGCGGCTACGCTTCGTCCATGGCCGAGCAGTCCACACAGTCCATCGAGGTCGACGCCGAGCCCAGCCGGGTGATGGCCGTGATCGCCGACTTCCCCGCGTACCCGGAATGGGCCAAGGCGGTCCGGCAGACCGAGGTCCTCGACACCGACGACGACGGGCGCGCCAAGCAGGTCAAGCTCACCCTCGACGCGGGCCCGATCAAGGACGTCTACACCCTCGAGTACGACTGGGACGGCGACGGCCTCGGCGTCAGCTGGCACCTGGTCAAGGGCCAGATGCAAAAGGCGCAGAACGGCCGCTACGCGCTGGAGGACCTCGGCGGCCGGACGCGGGTCACCTACACCCTGTCGGTCGAGCTGGCGCTGCCGATGATCGGCCTGCTGCGCCGCAAGGCCGAGAAGATGGTCATGGACACCGCGCTCAAGGAGCTGAAGAAGCGGGCCGAGGGGTAGCCGCGTGCGGATCCTGCTGTTCACCGGCAAGGGGGGTGTCGGGAAGACGACGCTGGCCGCCGCCACCGGCGCCGCCCTGGCCGCCCGCGGCAGGAAGACCCTCGTCGTGTCCACCGACCCGGCGCACTCGCTCGGCGACGCCTTCGGCCACCCCCTCGGCGCCGAACCGTCCGAAGTGGACGCTCTCCTTTCCGCCGTCCAGATCGACTCGCGGACGCTGGTGGACACCTCCTGGCACCGGCTGCGCGCCGAGCTGCAGAGCGCCCTGGCCGGCGCGGGACTCGACACCCTGGACGCCGAAGAGCTCACCGTGCTCCCCGGCGTCGACGAGCTGCTCGCCCTCACCGAAGTCCGCCGGCTGGCCGAAGCCGGGCCGTGGGAGACCATCGTCGTCGACTGCGGGCCGACGGCCGAGACGCTGCGGCTGCTCGCCCTGCCCGAAGCCATCTCCGGCTACCTGACCCGCGTGTTCAGCCGCCGCGTCTCGGAGTCCGTGCGCCGGCTCGGCACGCACCTGGACGGCCTGCGCGCGCTGCTGACCGAGCCGTCGGTCACCACGGTCCGGCTGGTGCTGACGCCGGAGCGGGTGGTCGTCGCCGAAGCGCGGCGCACGCTCAGCTCCCTGGCGCTGCGCGGGATCGCCGTCGACGGGCTGATCGCCAACCGGCTGATGCCCGCCCCCGGGTTCTGGCGCGGCGGCGCCGGGTCGTGGCTGCGCATCCGCCGGACGCAGCAGGACGCCGTGCTGGCCGAGCTCGCCGGTGCCGGGTTCACGGCGGTGTCGCGCGTCGAGCACCGCGCCGCCGAACCGGTCGGGCTGCCCGCGCTGCTGGAGATCGCCGCCGAGCTCTACCGCGACGGCGACCCCCTCGACGGCGATGGCACTCCGGTCACCCCGCTGCTGCGGGTCCGCCCGGCGCCGGACGGGTACACGCTGCGCATCGCGATCCCGCTCTCCCGGGACGCCGAGGTCGACCTCGCCCGCGTCGACGACGACCTGGCGATCACCGTGGACGGCTTCCGCAGGCTCATCGCCCTGCCGGAGTCGCTGCGGCCGTGCCGGATCACCGGCGCGGAATCCGACGCCGACGGCCTGGTCGTGAACCTGGCCGGGAACCGGGGACGCGGGTGAGCGAAGAGGACGAGACGGCCGGACCGCGGCTCGCGGAGGAGATCCGCCTGCTCGCGGAGATGGTGGTGGAGAAGGCGGCGCCGTGGCTCGAAGGCGTCGTCGCGGCCGGTCACGGGGACCCTGACCAGGCGAAACCGGACGGCTCGGCGTGCGGCTGGTGCCCGCTGTGTGCGATCGTCGCGGTGGTGCGGGGTGAACGTCCGGAGTTCGCCGCGAAGCTGCTGGAACAGCTGGCGCAGCTCGTGGCGTTGCTCCGAGCGGTGCTCGCGGACCGCTGGGAGCCGGACGAGGGCGTGCACATGCCCGGGTTCCGGCCCGCGCCGCGGCCACCGGCGGACGCTTCGGTGCCGGTGCGGGTACAGCACATCGCCGTCCGCCGGCGCGACGAGTGGGAGAGCTGAGTGCGGACGATAGGGGTGGACGTCGGCGGGACGAGCATCCGGGCCGGCGTGGTGGACGAGCGCGGTTCCCTGCTCGACACGGCGCGCGTCGCGACGCCGAGCGAGGAGGGCGCCCTCGAGGACGCCATCGCGGGTGTCGTCGAGGACCTGCGCAACCGGCACGAGGTGGCGGGCGTCGGGCTGGCCGTGGCCGGGTTCGTGGCGCGCGACCGCCGGTCGGTGATGTTCGCGCCGCACCTGGCCTGGCGCGGCGCGCCGGTCGCGGACCGGATCGAGAAGCGCGTCGGCCTGCCGGTGCTGCTGGAGCACGACGTCAACTCGGCGATCGTGGGCGAGCACCGCTTCGGCGCGGCCCGCGGCGCCCAGGTGGCGGCGCTGGTGGCCCTGGGCACCGGCATCGGCGCGGGCCTGCTGCTGGACGGCAAGCTGTTCCGCGGCGCGTACGGCGTGGCCCCGGAGCTGGGCCACCTGACGGTGGTCCGCGGCGGCCGGCCGTGCCCGTGCGGCAAGTACGGCTGCTGGGAGCGCTACTGCAGCGGAACGGCCCTGGCGTCGACGGCGGTGGAGCTCCTGGCCCGCCACCCGGGCCGCTCGACGGTGCTGGCCCCGCAGGTCGCGGGCGACCCGGGCTCGGTGACGGGCCGGCGAGTGGCCGGCGCGGCCCGCGACGGCGACCCGATCGCCCAGCTGGCGATGGCGGAGCTGGCCAAGTGGCTCGGCGAGGGCCTGGCCCTGGTGGCGGACGTGTTCGACCCGGAGATCATCGTGATCGGCGGGGGAGTGTCGGAGTCGGCACCACTGTTCTTGGACGAGGCCCGCGAGCACTACGCGGGAGCGATCACGGGGGCGCGGCACCGCCCGTTGGCCCGGATCCGGACGGCCCACCTGGGCGACGACACGGCGATCGTCGGCGCGGCGGCGCTGGCGCTGGAAGCGGCGAAGACCCCGGTCTGACCGCCCCGCCCCCCGAGCGCCCCAATGTGGCCTTCGGTGCGTAAGACGCAACCAAGGCGGCCTTCGGTGCGTAAGACGCAACCAAGGCCGCCTTGGGGGGCTTGGGTCGGACCGGCGCGCCGGCCTCGGGGTGTGACATCGTGGGCGGGGTGAGTGCCCCGTCCGCGAGCGTCTTCGTCAAGTGTTCCTGCGGGCACCTGCACTGGGGCCGCTACGGCGCCGCCGGGCTGCTGCTCGTCGATCCCGCGCGTGGCGTTCTCCTGCAGCGGCGGGCCTGGTGGGTGCACCACGGCCGCACGTGGGCGCTGCCCGGCGGAGCCATCGAAGCCGGCGAGACCGCCGTGACCGCGGCCGCCCGCGAAGCGTTCGAAGAAGCCTCCGTCCCCACCGGCGCCTTCCGCGCGGTCTCGGCCTCCGTGGTGGACCATGGGGACTGGAGCTACACGACCGTCCTCGCGCTGGCCGACAGCGTCGAAGCGAAGGTCGCCAACACCGAAAGTGCGGAGGTGCGCTGGGTGGATCCCGACGACGTGCCCACCTACCGGCTGCACCGCGACTTCGCCGCCGCCTGGCCCGACCTGCGCGAGCGCGTCGGGCAGGAGCTGGTGCTCGTCGTCGACGCCGCCAACGTCGTCGGCTCGCGGCCGGACGGCTGGTGGCACGACCGGCACGGTGCCGCCGAGCGCCTGCGCGACCAGCTCGCGAAACTCGCCGAAGCCGGCGTGCCGGACCCCGGCGATGCCACCGTGATCTGGTGGCCGCGGATCGTCCTGGTCGTCGAAGGCAAGGCCAAGCACGTCACCGGCGTCCCGGGCGTGGAGGTCGTCGCGGCCGACACCGACGGCGACTCGAAGATCGTCGAGGTCGTCGCCCAGGAGAAGGCCAAAGTCCTCGTCGCGACGGCCGACCGGGAGCTGAAAGGACGCGTCGAAGCCCTCGGCGCGTCGATTCTCGGCCCGGGCACGCTGCGCAGGCAGCTCGACGAGCTCTAGCCCTTGACGATCCCGTCGCGCATCTCGGCGACCAGCGACGCCATCACGGCCTTGAGGCTGCCCTTGTGCGCCGCCGCGACCGCCCGCTGCCGCCGGTAGCTCGGCCCGTACCGCAGGATCGTCTCGACGTCGCGCAGCTCGGCCACGCAGTCCAGGCGCCGCGCCACCGGCTCCAGCCGGTCCAGCAGGTCGGCGATGTCGTCGGTGACCAGCCGCTCACGCCCGGCCGCGTCCAGGATGACGATCGCGTCCGTGCCGTAGCGGGCCGCGCGCCACTTGTTCTCCTGGACGTGCCACGGCGGCAGCGTCGGCAGGATCTCGCCGTCGTCGAGGCGCTCGCTGAAGTCGTCGACCAGGCACTGCGTCAGCGCCGAGATCGCGCCGACCTCCTCCAGCGTCGGCAGCCCGTCGCAGACGCGCATCTCGATCGTGCCCAGGTGCGGCGCCGGCCGGATGTCCCAGCGGATCTCCGAGAAGTGGTCGATCACGCCGGTGGTGAACATGTCCTCGGTGTAGCTCTCCAGCTCGGCCCACTTCCGGAACTGGAACGGCAGCCCGGCCGTCGGCAGCTGCTGGAACATCAGCGCCCGGTTCGACGCGTACCCGGTGTCCTCCGCACCCCAGTACGGCGACGACGCCGAGAGCGCCTGCAGGTGCGGCGCGTAGTTCAGCAGCGCGTCCAGGATCGGCAGCACCTTGTCGCGGTGGTCGACCCCGACGTGGACGTGCACGCCGTAGATCAGCATCTGCCGGCCCCACCACTGCGTGCGGTCGATCAGCTTGGCGTACCGCTCCTTGTCGGTGACCTTCTGCTGGTACCAGTTCGAAAACGGGTGCGTCCCGGCCGAGAACATCTCGACGCCGAGCGGGTCGGCGACGCCGTGCACGACGTCCAGGGAGTCCGCGAGATCCGCCTTGACCTCGGCGATCGTGTCGCAGACACCGGTGATGATCTCGATGGTGTTGAGCAGCAGCTCCTGCTTGATCTTCGGGTGCTCGGCCCGCCCGTCGGGGCGGACGGCCTCGAGGATCCGCTCGGCGACCGAGGACAGCTCGCCGCTGCGCCGGTCGACCAGGCCGAGTTCCCATTCCGCGCCGACGGTCGATCGCCGCGAAGGGCTGAACTCGATGTTCATCGGCGTGGGGTCAGACCTGGGCGCCGTTGCTGGGGTCGGCGCCGGGCGGCGGGCCCTGCCGGACGCGCAGCAAGAGCAAGGCGATCGACGTCGCGAGCGCGAGGATGCCCAGCGGCGTCGCCACCGTCGGGCCCACCCCGATCGCGCCGGGCAGGATCAGCAGGAAGAGCCCGGCCAGGAACAGCAGCAGGATGAGGAACGCGCCCATCTTCGGCCGCGGCAGCGGCGGCGGCTCCGGCGGGACGTAGTGCTCGTCGTCGCCGGCCGGGTCGTCGGAGAACATCGTCGTGTCCCACGACGTGCCCCCGGACCGCCAGCCCGGCTCCGGCGGGCTGTCCGCGGCCGGCGGCTCGGCGGGCCGGTCCGGCGTCCGGCGTGACTCGCTCTCCACACCGAAACCCGTGCCGGCCGCGTCCGCGGCGCCGGACTTCTCGGCCTTGTCGGCGGCGTCTTCTTCCACCGAGAGCCCGAACCCGTCGGCCCGCAGGTCGGCGACGATCTCGGCGAACGTCGCGTCGACGTCCTCCGGCCCGTCCTTCCCCCGGCTCATGCGGTCTCCTCCGGCTGGGCGGCGTGCGCCTTCACGAACTCGACGCTACGCGTGAAGATGACCTCGGCGTCGTTGTCCTGCGTCGCGACGTGGTAGCTGTTCTCCAGCACCACCTCGGTGACGTCGGTGCTCGAGACGCCCTTCAGCACCAGCTGGGAGTTCACCGGCTCCACGACGTGGTCGACCGACGAGTGCAGCAGCAGCACCGGCTGTGTCACCTTCGCCAGGTCCGCGCGCACGAGGGCCCACAGCTTCGCCAGGCTCGCCGCGGCCCGCACCGGCGTGCGCGGGTAGGCCAGCTCCGTCTCGCCCGGCTTCTTGATGTCGTTCGCGATCGCCGGCACCGACGGCACGATCCGGCCCAGCACCGGCAGCAGCCGCGTGTCCCACTTCAGCCGCGTCACCGACGGGTTGACCAGCACGATCCCGGCGATCCGGTCACCGAACTCCTCGGCCAGGCGCAGCGTGAGCGTGCCGCCCATCGAAAGACCGCCGACGAACACGGTCCGGCACGTCGACAGCAGCGCGAGCAGCGCCTCGCGGACGGCGCCGTACCAGTCTTCCCACGTCGTGCGGTTGAGGTCCGGCCAGCGGGTGCCGTGCCCCGGCAGCAGCGGGCAGCGCACCGTGAACCCGGCCCCGGCCAGGTGGTCACCCCAGGCCCGCATGCTCGCCGGAGTACCGGTGAACCCGTGGCAGAGGAGGAACCCGGTCTCGGCCGAACCGGTGTGGCCGAACGGTTCCGCGCCGGCGAGCACGCCCATGCGATCGCCTTCCGTGTGAGCGGTGGATCCGTCCATGCTCTCACGGCTCGCGGACGTTGTGGGGCTCCGCCCGGGCCCGGAATTCCCTGTGAGATCGATCGCTGCCGGGCGGTAACCGGGTGGTCTCCGTTGTGCGGCGGCCACCGGGCTTCGTAGGCTGACTGTCGCGGGTGACAGGGGTTGGGCTGCGATGGAGGACTGAGGCACCGGTGCTGTACTGGCTCATGAAGTGGGTATTCATCGGACCGCTGCTCAAGACGCTGTGGCCGACCAAGGTCGTCGGCGCGGAGAACATCCCCGAGACCGGCGGCGCGATCCTGGCCGGCAACCACCTGGCGGTCGCGGACTCGTTCTTCATGCCGCTGCGCGTCAAGCGCAAGGTGACCTTCCCGGCCAAGTCCGAGTACTTCACCGAGCCCGGCTTCAAGGGCCTGCTCAAGAAGTGGTTCTTCACCGGCGTCGGCCAGTTCCCGATCGACCGCTCCGGCGGCAACGCCGCGCAGGCCGCGCTCGACACGGCCACCCGCCTGGTCAAGGCCGGCCACCTCCTCGGCATCTACCCCGAGGGCACCCGCTCCCCGGACGGCCGGCTGTACAAGGGCAAGACCGGCGTCGCCCGGATCGCCCTCGAATCCGGCGGCGTCGTGGTCCCGGTCGCGATGATCGGCACGGACAAGGTCAACCCGATCGGCTCCAAGATGTGGTGGCCGCGCCGCCTCGAGGTCCGCTTCGGCAAGCCTCTCGACTTCTCGCGCTACGAAGGTCTTGCCGGTGACCGGTTCATCGAGCGGTCCATCACGGACGAGATCATGTACGCGCTGATGGAGCTGTCCGGCCAGGAGTACGTCGACATCTACGCGGCGAAGGCCAAGGAACTGCTGGCCGCCGAGGCCGCCGGGGTGAAGCCGAAGGTGCCTGCGCAGCCGTCCGCAAAGGACGCGGCCCGGGTGCCCGAGAGCAAGGTCGGCTGACCCACTACTGTTCACCAGTGCGTTTTTTCTACGACACCGAGTTCATCGAAGACGGCGTGACCATCGATCTGGTGTCCATCGGTGTCGTTGACGAGCGGGGCCGCGAGTTCTACGCGGTTTCGACCGAGTTCGACCCCGCGAAAGCGGGCCAGTGGGTCCGGGACAACGTCCTGGACAAGCTGCCGTCACCGGCCGACAAGGCGTGGCGCAGCCGCGAGAAGATCCGCGCCGACCTGCTGGAGTTCTTCGGCAAGCCGCCGGGCGGGATCGAGCTGTGGGCGTGGTTCGCTGCCTACGACCACGTCGCGCTCGCCCAGCTGTGGGGCCCGATGCCGGCGCTGCCCCGGCAGCTGCCGCGTTTCACCCGCGACCTGCGTCAGCGCTGGGAGGACGCGGGCAAGCCGAAGCTGCCGTCGGCGCCCACCGACCAGCACGACGCCCTGGCGGACGCGAAGCACAACCTCGCGCGCTGGGAGATCATCGAGGAGTACTTCCGGCGCCGCTGACGCTCACGCGTCGGGCGGCACCGGCGCTATCACGGTCCGGCGAAAGTGGTTGAAGATCACCGACGTCCGGACGTCGACGATCTCCTTGCGCTGGGTCAGCCGGTCGAGGACGAACCCGCTCAGGTGATCGTTGTCGGCGACCGCGATGTGCAGCAGGAAGTCGTCGCTGCCGGACATCACGAACACCGACAGCACCTCGGGCAGCCCCGCCACGAAGGCCCGGAACGACTCGATCACCGCGCGGTCGGGCGGGCGCAGCCGCACCGCGACCATCGCCTGCACCGGCCGGCCGATCTTCTTCAGGTCGACGTCGACGTGGTGCCCGCGCACGATCCCGCGCCGGGTCAGCTCCCGCACCCGTTCGAGGCACGTCGACTGCGCGATGTGCAGCCGGCGGGCGAGCTCCTTGTTGGTCTGCTTGGCGTCCTCCTGCAGCAGGGTCAGCAGCGCCGAATCCAGTTCGTCCATGAGGCTCGCGGTCCCTCCGTGGCGGCGCACGATTCGGTGTTCTGCCGGCGTCGCCGAATCTAACACGGCGTTCGTCGAACTCTCTCCGCTCAGTACCTAGGGTCGGGGCCATGATCACGAAGAACAAGTGCGCGGTGGTGGTCGGCGCCGAGCTGCCCACCGGGTTGGCGGCCAACGCGGCGGGCGTCCTCTCGGTGACCCTCGGGCACCGCGTGGACGGCTTGGTCGGCGCCGATGTCGAGGACGCCGACGGCGTCGCGCACCCGGGGATCATCCACGTGCCGCTGCCGATCCTGAAGGCGCCGCGCGCGGAGGTCGCCGCTATCGTCCGGGCGGCGGCTGAAGACGACGAGCTCTTCTTCGTCGCCTTCAGCGCGCTCGCCCAGAGCTGCCGGACCTACGCGGAGTACACGGCCAAGATGGCCGCCACGGTCACCGCGGACCTGGACAGCATCGGCGTCGGCCTGCACGGCCCGCGCAAGCGCGTCGACCGGCTGGTCGGGTCGTTGCCGCTGCTGCGCTGACCTCGCGGCGCCCGAAACTGTCGGGGTCCCCCGGTAATGTGAGAACCGGGGGACCCCCAGGCCGGGGACCTCTCAGCGGCGCGAGCGCACCGCGGAGGCCAGCTCGTCGAGCAGCGGGGCCGTGTCGTCCCAAGCCAGGCACGCGTCGGTGATCGACTGCCCGTAGGTCAGCTTCTCCGGGTGCCCGAGGTCGAGGTCCTGCCGCCCGGCGGCCAGGAAGCTCTCCATCATCAGCCCGGCGATCCCGCGCTCGCCGTCGCCGATCCGCGAAGCCAGCTCGCGCACCACGCCGGCCTGCCGCACGTGGTCCTTGCCGCTGTTTCCGTGCGAAGCGTCGATGATCACGCGCTCCGGCAGGCCCGACTTCGCCAGGCGGGAAAGCGTGTCCGCGACCGTGGCGGCGTCGTAGTTCGGGCCGCCGTTGTGGCCGCGCAGGATCACGTGGCAGTCCGGGTTGCCCGACGTCGTCAGCAGCGC
Source organism: Amycolatopsis sp. NPDC051106 (assembly GCF_040682775.1). NCBI lineage: Bacteria > Bacillati > Actinomycetota > Actinomycetes > Pseudonocardiales > Pseudonocardiaceae > Amycolatopsis > Amycolatopsis sp. NPDC051106. The sequence goes on from NZ_JBFBBQ010000040.1 coordinate 77,504, forward strand.
CGCCAAGCCGTCGGTGTTGATGCCCGGGAACACGTGGCTCGCCGCGGCCGCGCGGGTCGCGTCGACCGCCACCTGGACGTCGCCCTCGGTCGAGTTCTTGATGCCCACCGGCATCGACAGCGCGCTGCACAGCTGGCGGTGCACCTGGCTCGCCGCGGTCCGCGCGCCGATCGACCCCCACGTCACGATGTCGGAGATGAACTGCGGCGTGATCGGGTCGAGGAACTCGCAGCCGACCGGCAGGCCCAGCTCGGAGACGTCGAGCAGCAGCTTGCGCGCCATCCGCAGGCCCTTGTTGACGGCGAACGTGCCGTCGAGGTCCGGATCGTTGATCAGGCCCTTCCAGCCCAGCGTGGTGCGCGGCTTCTCGAAGTACACGCGCATCACGATGTGCAGTTCACCGCGCAGTTCTTCGGCCTTCGCGGCCAGCCGGCGGCCGTAGTCGAGGGCGGCTTCCGGGTCGTGCACCGAGCACGGGCCGACGACCACGAGCAGCCGGTCGTCCCGGCCTTCGAGGATGTCGACCGTTTCGGCGCGGCCCTGCCGCACCACCTTGGCGACGGCGGCGTCGACGGGATGGTCTTCGCGCAGCATCGCGGGCGAAATGAGCGGACTGATCGACTTGGTGCGCGCGGCGTCGAGATCACCGATGGTGGCTGGTCCGGCGGAGAGCGTCATCGCGGGGGTGTTCCTTCCTGGTGGACACCGACCCGCGCGGGGGACCCTCGCCGAGCCGGTTCGAAATCCGGCTCGGGGGTGGAGGTCAGCGCAGGTTCACGCCGCCGTGCCCACCCGGGGCCGGCTTCGTAAACCAGTAATAGCGCTGCACCCGGCCAAGTTAGCACACGCCGGAGCCGGACCGATTCGGCAGGTGGTACGGGCTGCACCGATCAAGACGGGAGCCGCTACTCTGGCGGTCGACGAAATGTGACTGTCATCTCCAGAGAACAGACGGAGGCTTCTCATGCGTGTCGGTGTGCTGACCGGCGGCGGCGACTGCCCGGGACTCAACGCGGTGATCCGCGCCGTGGTGCGCAAGGGCATCGAGGTGCACGGCTGGGACTTCGTGGGCTTCCGCAACGGCTGGAACGGCCCGCTGACCGGGGACAGCCGTCCGCTCGGCCTCAACGACGTCGAGGACATCCTCACCCGCGGCGGCACCATCCTGCGGTCCTCGCGCACCAACCCGTACAAGGTCGAGGGCGGCGTCGAGAAGATCAAGCAGGTCCTGGCCGACCAGGGCGTCGACGCCCTGATCGCGATCGGCGGCGAGGACACCCTCGGCGTCGCGAAGCGCCTCACCGACGACGGCATCGGCGTCGTGGGCGTGCCCAAGACGATCGACAACGACCTGGGCGCCACCGACTACACCTTCGGCTTCGACACCGCGGTCTCCATCGCGACCGAAGCGATCGACCGGCTGCACACCACCGCCGAGTCGCACCACCGGGCGCTGGTCGTCGAGGTCATGGGCCGCCACGCCGGCTGGATCGCGCTGCACTCCGGCCTCGCCGGCGGCGCGAGCGTGATCCTGGTGCCGGAGCGGCACTTCAACGTCGACCAGGTCGTCTCCTGGGTCGAGCGCCGCTTCGAGAAGGAGTTCGCGCCGATCATCGTCGTCGCCGAGGGCGCGCTGCCCGAGGGCGGCGAGGAGAAGCTGCTCACCGGCGAGAAGGACGCCTTCGGGCACGTCCGCCTCGGCGGCATCGGCACCTGGCTGGCCGACGAGATCGCCCACCGCACCGGCAAGGAGTCCCGCGCGGTGGTCCTGGGCCACGTCCAGCGCGGCGGCACCCCGACGGCGTACGACCGCGTCCTCGCGACGCGCTTCGGCCTGCACGCGGTGGACGCGGTGGCCGACGGCGACTTCGGCGTGATGGTGGCGCTGCGGGGCACCGACATCGTCCGCGTCAAGCTGGCCGAGGCGACCGCCGAGCTGAAGACGGTCCCGGTCGAGCGCTACCAGGAAGCCGAAGTCTTCTTCGGCTGAGTCTTGTGTGCTGTGAAGGGCACCTTCAGGGACATGACGTCCCTGAAGGTGCCCTTCACGGCTTTCCGGGGGACGTCGGCGGTTGCCAGGGCGGCATCGGCCAGTCCCAGTGCGGCACCGGTTCGTGCAGGTTCGGCTCCGCGCCGGGGGCGGAGAAGACGACGGCCAGGCGGCTGCCCCACTCGAGGTAGCCGGCGAAGGCGGCGCGGAACTCGGGATCGCCGGGCAGGCCGGCCTCGTCGGCGGCGTCGAGCAGCAGGTCCACCCACCGGCGGCGCTGTGCTTCGGTGATGCCGCGGCCGAGGTGGCGGCCGACCATGTGGGCGTGGCCGCCGTGGCTCCCGGAGTAGTCGGCGGGCCCGCCGAAGACCTCGCCGAGCCAGACCGCGACGTGCTTCGGGTGGTCCGGGTCCATGCCGCGGAACACGGGCTCGAGCAGCGGGTCTTCGAGGACGTGGCCGTAGAAGATCGTCAGCAGCTTCACGAGGGCTTCGTGGCCGCCGGCCCACTCGTACAGAGTCGGGGTGGCGGGCGGGTTTTCTGGCACGATCACCCGGTCAGGCAACCAGTGGTGCCCCGGCCGGGCAACCACGTACTTTCCGGTGCGTAGGGGGAACGGGATGAAGCGGTACCACTGCGCGGTGGAGCTGGCGGTCGACCTGATCGGCGGCAAGTGGAAGCCGGTGATCCTGGCGCACCTCAAGGAAGGGGCCCACCGCTACGGCGAGCTGCGGCGGCGGATGCCGGGGGTGAGCGAGAAGATGCTGACTCAGCAGCTGCGCGAGCTGGCCGCGGACGGGGTCGTCCGCCGCCTCGAGCTCGACGGCCGCGTACCGCACGTGGAGTACCACCTGACGGAGGTGGGGGAGGAGCTCCGCCCGGCGTTGACGGCCCTGTACGAGTGGGGCGAGCGCCGCGCGGCGGCCGCGGGAATCACGTTCGACCCGGCACCGGAGACCCAGACGTAAGCGCCCCAATGTGGCCTTCGGTGCGTTCAACGCACCGAAGGCCGCCTTGGGTGCGTTGAACGCAAC